>NZ_DF968187.1:0-95193 GCF_001270025.1 Streptomyces azureus
CCGCGCTTCGATGATCTGGCTCGGAGATCTCCTGCAAGCAGCCGATTGATCACGACGTCACACAGGCCTTAGCGCTGGTGACGGCAGTCCTGGCGGCGACGCTGCTGCGGCACATCCCGGCGATCGGTGCGGCCGCCCCCGCCGAGACGGGGACGGAGTCCGAGACGGCGGCCGGGGAACCGGTTACGGCAGCCCTCAGGCCATGAGCGTCAGTGGGGGGCGCCGAAGCCGTCCACTGTTCCAGACAACAAAGAACCCCCGGGTCCCTGACCTGGGGGTTTCACATGGAGCGGGTGACGAGAATCGAACTCGCGCTCTCAGCTTGGGAAGCGACGGCGCTTGGGCGGGCGTTATGGCTCTGACCTGCACAGATGCTTTCCGTCGGAGCGGTCGTGTGGGGCCGGATTGCACCGCTGTTGACCGTGGTGGTCCGCCCTTGCGGGCACGCTACGGGCATGGCTCCGGAGTGACGGCTCGGCCGGTCCTCGGCAAAGGGACATGGGGAAGTGCGCGGATACATCAATCCGGTACATGGACTACTCTTGGTACATGTCCATGAAGCGCACCAACGTCTACGCCGACCCCGAGGACCTGGCCATCATCAAGGAGGCCGCCAAGCGCCGGGGTATAAGCGAGGCCGAGATCATCCGCCAGGGCATCCACCTCGCGGCCATGGCGAATCGGGTCTGGGACGAGCCGCTGTTCTCCCGCACCTTCGAGGGGCCGGGGCGCACGCTGTCCAAGCCGGAGGTCCGCGACACGGTCGCCGAGGCCGTCCGGCGTGAGAACGGCCCGGGATCCGGATCCGCCGCGTGATCATTGTCATCGCCGATACGTCCGGCCTTCTGGCAGCCCTGGACTCGGCCCATCCGGAACACCGGGCGGCGAACGAGGCGATCATGGCGGCGGGCCTGCTGATCATGTCCCCGCTCCTGCTGGCCGAACTGGATCACGTGGCGACGCGTGAGCTCGGCAGGGAGGCTGCCCTCAGCGCGGTCGACGACCTGCGGCGCTGGATGAGCCGGGGTCGTGTCGTCATGCCGGAGATCACGGAGGACCACCTGGGAGCCGCCCAGTCTGTCCGTGTCCGCTACCGCGCGCTGGACCTCGACCTAGCCGACGCGGTGAACGTGGCGCTTGCCGCCGACTACGACACGGACGCGATTCTCACCCTCGACCGACGAGACTTCCGGGCCGTACGCCCGTTGGGCCGCTACAAGGCGTTCCGGGTACTCCCCGACGACCTCCCGCTCTGACGCAGGACCCTCGGCCGTCAAGTGCCCGCTCCCGCAAGGGGCTTGTGCGCCGCCCACGACGAAGCACGTGCAGGACAGGCATCCGCCATCGCCCAGGAACAGCGGGCTGAGGGCTCGTCTCCGGCTCATCTACGTGAAAGTGCGGTACAGGAGTACTCGCAAAACGCAGCAACGGCTCCAAATGAAACAAACCCCAGGCCACTGACCTGGGGTTTCATCGTGGAGCGGGTGACGAGGATCGAACTCGCGCTCTCAGCTTGGGAAGCGACGGCGCTTGGGCGAGGGCACGGCCTTTGACCTGCGCGTACGTAACTGCCGAAGTGGGTCGTGGGAGGGCGGGCTCGTGCCGCTGTTGACCGCGGTTGTCCGTACTGAAGGGCACGTCTTCGTCACGCAGCTTCGGACCGGAGAGGGAGTCCTGCGGGGGGTGGCAGGTGCAGCCCGCGTCGGCGTACTCCGGCATCTCGTCGGCAGATCCGTTGCGAGTGCCCCCGTCGGTGGTGCCGCACGCTGCGCACCTCATGGGGTTCGTCGGTCCGTGTGCTGGGCCCTGGGGAGCCTGATGGTGAACACACAACCCTTGCCGGGCTCACTGCCGACGGTGACGGTTCCCTCGTGTGCCTCGACGAACTGGCGGACGATGGACAGGCCCAGGCCACTGCCGCCGGTCCGTCTGCTGCGGGACTTCTCGGCCCGCCAGAAGCGCTCGAACACGTGGGGGAGGTCATCGGCGGCGATGCCGCTGCCCGTGTCGACCACGGTGAGGACGGCCAGGTCGCCGACTTGACGGGCGGTGAGTGTGACGGTGCCGCCCGCCGGGGTGTGCCGGAGCGCGTTGGAGGTCAGGTTGCCCAGGACCTGCCGCATCCTCACCGGGTCGGCGTCCAGGACGAGGCCGGGGTCGGTGTGGGTGCACAGGCGGATGTCCGAGGACTCCGCCAGGGCGCGGTGGGACGACACCGTCTGGGCGACGAGGTCGTCCGCGCGTACGGGTTCGCGGTGCAGTGCCAGGGTGCCGGCGTCGGCGGCGGCGAGGTCCTGCAGATCGTCGATGATGTGCTGCAGGAGCAGTGCCTCGTCGTGCAGGGAGGCGATGAGATCCGGGTCCGGCTCGATCAGCCCGTCGCGGGTGACCTCCAGCCAGCCGCGGATGTTGGTCAGCGGGGTCCGCAGTTCGTGGGCGATGTCGCTGACCATGGCCTTGCGCTGTGTCTCCAGCTGCTGGCGGCGTGCGGTGAGGTCGTTGAAGGCGGCGGCCAGGTAGCCGGTCTCGTCCTTGGTGGTGACCGCGACGCGTGTGTGCCGCTGCGGCGGCTGCTGGGCCGCGGCCGTCAGGGCTCGCAGGGGACGGACGAGGCGGATGGCGACCACGGTGGTCATGGCGACGGTGACCACGAGGACCAGCCCCGCGACGCCGACGATCTTGGCCTTGTTGGCGGGGGAGAGGTCGAAGCCCACGGGCTTTTGACCGAGGGCGCCCAGATAGAGCCGCGCTCTGGGGGAGACGTACGGGTCGAGCTGGCTGCGGCGTGCGTCGTCGAAACAGTTCCGCGTCTGCCGGCCGTCGAGCCGGCGTCCGGAGTCCTGGGCCGCGGCGGCGAGGCCGGGTATGACATCGACTCCGATTCCGGCCAGGGGGTTGGCCGCCTGCCCCTTCCCGCCGTCGGGGCCGAGGCAGGGAGCGGCCAGTGCGAAGAGTTCGTCCAATGCCTTCTGCTCGGTGCGGGTGGGAGTGTTGAGCGCCCCGTCCGCGCACTGCGAGGGCACGGCCGCCTCTCCGCCGTCGGCGACGACCACGGTGCGGCCGCTGGGAAGCTCCCGGACGCCGCCGTCGCCCAGGTGCGTGCGCACGCACGCCAGGCGCTTCTCGGCGAGCGCCTTCACCCGTGCCCGTTCCGCCGCCGGAAGCCGGTACGGTCCCACCGCCCGCGGGTCGATACCGGCGAGCTGGGCCCCCGGCTCGGTGGAGGTGTCGGTGTTCAGCGGGTCGACGGTGGCCGAGGCGCGGGCGGGCAGAGCGGTGCCGGGAGCGGCGGAGTCGGCGATGATGCGTCCGGCTTCCGTCGTCAGGGCGATACGCCGTCCCGTGGTGCGGGAGAGATCGCGCACCGACGACTGCACGCCGTCCCAGTCGGCGTGGGTCGCGGCGAAGCCGCTGAGCCGCCGCAGGATGTCGGTGTCGTCGGAGAGCACCTGACCGCGTTCTTCCTGGATAGCCCGCGTGGTGGTCTGCACGGCCAGCCACGCGGTGGCGCCCACGGAGACCACGGCGATGGCGACGGACGTGAGAAGCAGCCGCACCAGCAGGCTCTTACGCCAGGGGATGCAGGGACCGGGCGTCACGAAGGCTGCCCGGTGAGCTTGTAGCCGACGCCGAAGACGGTCAGCAGCCGGACGGGCCTGCGCGGGTCGGCCTCGATCTTCTTGCGCAGGTTCATGATGTGTACGTCGATGGCGCGCTCGGTGGAGGCGCGGTCGAGTCCCCGGGTGTGCTGCAACAGCTGACGGCGCGAGAAGACCCGCTCGGGTTCCGCGGCCATCGCGTGGAGGATGGCACGTCGGTGACGTGGTCGTGGTGAAGAACTCCGACGACAGGACGATCGCCCCCGACAACGGCCTCAACGGCTGGAACATGCCATGGGGCCGGTGGAAGGCGGGCTCCGCACGCTGAGCCGGGCCTCGCCGCAAACCGTCGTCGTCCGGCAAAACCCGGTCCGACTTCGGGAGTCGGAGCTGATCAGTTCCTCACATGTCTCGTCCAGGCTGACGGTCATGGCTTCCTCAACCCCTCGTCCGTCCCAACGGCGTTCCCCGCGCATGCCGTTCGGGACCCGAGCGACCACTTTCACCCGCCCGGACTCGTACCGTCCGGTGATACCGGCCGCCGTCCTGGCCCTGTCCGTCGTACTCGCCGGATGCGCGGGCACGGCGGGCGGCGTCAGGCCGGCCGACGCCGCCCGGCCGGCGGCGGGCGGTGCGGGCGCCGCATCGGCCGCCGCATCCGCCGCCCCCGGCACGACACAGGCCAGGCCCCCACGGACATCCGCCGATCCCCGGGCGTCCGCCGACCCCGGAGCGTCCACCCCGCCCACCCCCGCGCGGCTACCGGGCCTGGGACCGCGGACGCTGGCGGAGATCCCCGCCGAGGCGCGCCAGGTTGTTCTGGTCACCGGCCGGGACAAGAACTCCTCGGCATCACAGGTGGTGCTGTACCGGCGCACCGGGGCGGGCTGGGAACCGGGGGCCACCTGGTCGGCCCACAACGCCCTCAAGGGCTGGACGGACGACCACCGCGCCGGCGATCTCCGCTCGCCCATCGGCGTGTTCACCCTCACCGACGCCGGCGGACTGCTCGCCGACCCCGGCACGAAACTGCCGTACGACCAGGGGCCGGCCTTCACCATCGGCGGCACCGGCTTCGAGGGCGAGCCCCTCGCGGGCTCCTTCGACTACGTCGTCGCGATCAACTACAACCGCAAGCCCGGCACCTCCCCCCTCGACTGGACCCGCCCGCAGGGCGCGAACAAGGGCGGCGGCATCTGGCTGCACGTCGACCACGGCGGGCCCGCGCAGGGCTGCGTGAGCCTGACGAAGAAGCACATGAGAGAACTCCTGCTCGCACTCGACCCGGCCCGGCACCCGGTGATCGTCATGGGGGACGCCGCATCCCTCAGACGCTGACCGAACGGTGCGGGACGACAGCGCCGAGCCGGTCGGTTGAGCACCGAGGTGACCATACCCACGATCACCGACGGGGTGACCGAGCCGGAGGAGACAGTGCGGATCCAGCTGGTCGGTTTCGAGGAGCCACCGGTCGGCCCGGTCTTCACCGGCAGGATCGAGGACAAGTCCTGAGGGGCGCCGTGCGGGACTTTGGGCGCACGATGCGTCCCCACCCGCCGAAGTGACCGAAGCGGTGGGTGGCGGCCGAGGCGATCGGCCACCACCCACCGTTGCGTCACCATGGGGACATGAAGCACCACAGGGGGCGGCGCGCACGGTCACGGCCGTGTCCCGACCGGTGGCCCGGACCGGCTACCGCCTCGGTCCCGCGAAGGCGTAGACCGTGGTGCCGGTGACCGCGAGGACCAGGGCCGTCCAGGTGCCCGCCGCCGTGCCGGGCGGCAGCAGCATCCAGGTCGCCACCCGCATCGGCGCACTCGTCGGGGGCGGGGCGAAGAACGAGAACGAGAGCCAGGCGAACGGCAGCGTCCACCCGAATTGCCCGCCGGAGAGCGCCGCGCCCAGAGCGGCCAGTCCCATCAGGCCCGCGCTGTCCCGGACGACGAACGCGGCGGTGGTCATGTCCTCGCCCATCGTCTGCACTGCCAGCAGCACCGCGGTGACGACCGCGCCGGCGAACAGCACGTGCGCCGCTCTGCGGGGCGCCCAGCGGATCGCGGCCGTCCGGTCCAGCGCGAGGTCCTGCCCGCCGAGCCCGATCGAGACCGCCATCGCCCCCGTAGCGAGAACGAGCGCGGCCGGCCGCGGATCCCCGGACCCCGCACTGCCGTCCCGGGCGAGTGCCCACACCGCCACCGCGCTGATCACCACCATGGCGAGCGACGCGGGCACCTGACGCGAGCGCGCGTACAGCGCCAGCCACCTCACCGGGACGCACCGCCGGACAGCACATCGAACGGGTCGCCCTCGCAGGAGAGCGCGGCGGCGCGCATCGCGTTGATCCGCGAGAGCTGCCCGGCCCGCTCAAGCGCCTTGAGTTCTTTCCATACCGGGCGGGTCGCGGCGTCGACCTCGCGGCGCACACCTGCTGACTGTGTGCCGGGAAGCGGCCTGAGGTCCCCGAGGACCCAGCCCGCCGCGACGGTCTGCGCGAATTCGTCTCCCCCGAAGCCGCTCCAGCCGACGGGGGTGCACCCCGGCACCATGCCCTTGGCGATCAGGGCCCGGGTCAGCTCCTCGCCCTTCGCAGCGGCGATGACGCCGTCGTCGAAGTCGAAGAGCACGGTCTTGCGGGACCACTGCGGCATGGCGCCGTCCGGCAGCACGGCGGTGTTCTCCCGGACCGACACCGGCGCTTGGCCGCCCAGGGCGCCGTGCAGCAGGCGCAGTGCCTCCCTACCGGGGCCCGCCAGGTCGGCGAGTCGCGCCTGGTGCGTCTTCGTCACGCACACCGGGCCGTCGCACACCAGCTCCGCGGCGGCCTCGTCGACGACGTACATCCGGCGCGGGTCGGAAGGGAGGACGAGCAGGGCGATCACCGCGCCCGCCAGGACGGGCGTCAGGGCGAACAGCCGGGCGCGCCAGGTCGCGGCGACCAGCAGCGCGAAGCCGGTCGTGGCCATGCCGAGCAGCCAGATCGTCTGCCCGACGTGCACGGAGGCGGAGAGCGTGACGAGCACATCGCGCACCTCCTGCACCGCCGGTGACAGCAGGGAGACCCGGTTCGGCTCCGTCCTCGTGATCCCAGTCGCCGTGGTCGTCTCCGTCCGGCCCAACGACATGTGCATGAGGGCCGTGAACACGAAGGCGCTCATGGCCAGCGCGGGAGGGGTGAGCGCGGACGGCAGGGCCCGCCCGGCCCCCATGCCCAGCACGGCACCCGCGACGAGGAAGAGTGCCCCCACCAGCGAGACCGGCAGCCACCCGAGGTGCGTGTACTCGGTGTCGGCGAGCACTTGGACCCCGCCCACGAGGACGAGGAGCGCGAAGGCCGAGGCCAGCGTGATCGCCGTCGTGCCCGCGAGCGTGGCCGCGCGGTGCCAGGCGGGCCGCGGCGTGCTCGTGAGCAGCTCGGACATCTTCGAGCGGTGGTCGCGCAGGCCCTGCAGCGCCCCGAGCCCCACGGCCAGCGGCCACAGGTAGAACAGCAGGGAACGGGTCCACATCGCCAGGGGCGTCCACTGCGCCGTCCACGCCGTGGTGCCCCTCCACCACTCGGCATCCACCAGGTACAGGAACGCCAGCGCGCTCGTCAGGACCACGACGCCGGCCCACGGGGCGACGGAGCGTCTCAGCTCGATGCGCAGGACACGGACGTTCACCACATGCCCCTTTCCCGCGCGGGGTCGAGCAGCAGCGCCGAGTAGCCGCGCTCCAGCGGACTGTCGCCCACGTGCTCGGGGCCGCCCGCCGCGGCCAGAGCGTCCGGGGTGCCCTGGAAGACCAGCCGGCCCTCGGCGAAGAGCACCACGTCGGTGCAGGCGGCGGCGACGTCCTCCACCAGGTGGGTCGAGACGAGCACGCAGGTGTCCGTACCCAACTCCTGAAGCAGCTCACGAAAACGCAGCCGCTGTGCCGGGTCCAGGCCGACCGTCGGCTCGTCCAGCAGCAGGATCGACGGATCGTTGACGATGGCCTGGGCGATGCCGACCCGCCGCACCATGCCGCCCGACAGGGCCTTCATCCGCTCGTCGGCGCGGTCCGCCAGACCGACCCGCTCCACGGCGCGCTGGACCGCCCCGGGGATGTCGGCCTTGGGCACCTCCTTCAGCCACGCCATGTACTCGACGAACTCGCGCACCGTGAAGCGCTTGTAGTAGCCGAACTCCTGCGGCAGATAGCCGATCCGGCGGCGCAGCGCACGGTGCTCGCCCATGCCGCCCGCGGACTCGCCGAGCAGGTCCAGAGTGCCCTCGGTGGGGCGCAGTACGGTGGCCAGCGTCCGGATGAGGGTGGTCTTGCCCGCCCCGTTGGGGCCGAGCAGACCGTGCACGCCGGTGCCCAGCGACAGGTCGAGCCCGTCGACCGCCATCCGTTTCCTGCCGACCCTGACCTTCAGCCCGGTGGCCTTGATCTGCCAGGCGTAGGCCGTCGGCGCGATGTCGGCCGCGCTCACCGCGGTCCTCATGTGATGTTCCTTTCCGATGGTCATTCATGGGCTCCCAGCACCGAGTACGCGCCCCTGCGGGCGATCAGGACTCCGATGCCGAGCGTGAGGACCAGCCCCCACACGGGCAGGCCGCCCGTCTGCAGGGCGAAGGCCGTACGGCTGGTGGCCAGCGTCGGCGCCACGATGACGGCGGCCCACACGGCCACCAGTGCGACGGCGGCACGGGTCACGCCGATGACACCGCCGAGCGCCAGAGTCGTCGAGGTGAAGGCCAGACAGGGCAGCAGCCACTGCGCGGCCGTCACCCCCGTCACCCATCCGCCCACCAGCAGCGCGGGGACGATCAAGGTGAGCACGGACGCGGTCCGCCGCAGCACCAGGTACAGCCCCGCCCTCGGCACGGAGGCCGTCAGCTCGTACGCCGGGTCCAGGCCGCGTGACCAGGACGCCGCGACGCCGAGCACGGGCAGGACCGGGGCGAGCAGCAGCACCAGCGACACGTCACCGGAGCCGGTGCCGGCCAGGTCGAGCAGCAGCGCGAGCAGTGTCACGCTCACGACCATGGCCAGCCACGGCATCATCGTGGGCGTCAGCCACCTCGACAGCCACGCCGACCGGCGCCGTCGGCGCGGCACCGAGGTGGTGGCCGCCAGCCGGGGTTCGAGATCGGACCACACCGTGCCGACCAGATCCGCCACGGCCGGCGCCTGCGCCGTGACGGCGGCCGACAGCCGGTCACGGCACACCCGGCACGCCTCCAGATGGGCCTCCAGGGCCCACACCTCGTCGGCGGCGATGTCCGTGTCGCCGCGTGCGTAACCGTCGATGATCCGCATCGACGCGTGTTCCACGCTCATGCCAGCGCCTTCCGCATCGCGATCCGGGCCCGGCGGGCACGGGTCTTGACCGTCCCCTCGGGCAGCCCGAGCAGGACCGCGGTCTCCCGGACGGACAGTCCGTCGAGCACCATGGCCTGCAGTACCTGTCTGAGCTCCGGCGCGAGGCGCCGCAGTGCGTCCCCGACGTCACCGCCGACGGTCGCCGCGAGCGCCTCCTCCTCGGCGGCGGGCGCCACGGGCTGCGCGGCGGCCGCGGGCGGCGGCTGCGCGTGGTGGGCCCGGCGCCGGAACGCGTCGACGAGACGGCGTGCCGCGATCGTCCACAGCCAGCCGACGGCCGTACCTCCCACCGCGGTTCCGGCGAACGCCCCCGCCGCGCGCCACACCGCCAGATACGTCTCCTGCATGACCTCGGCGACGATCTGCTCGTCCGCGCAGCGGCGGCGCAGCCGCACCGCCATCCACGGCGACGTACGCCGGTACAGCTCCTCGAACGCCGCCCGGTCACCCCTGGCCACCAGCCGGACGAGACCCTCCTCGTCCATGTCCCCCGGTGCCTTCCTGCCTGATCTCACACCCACTAGACGCCCGGCCCGTACGGCAGGTTTTCCCCTCGGTGTGATCCCCGTCATACGCGGCGACTCCGGTTGCCTCGGCACGACGGCGTCCCACCGGAATGTGTTTCGATCACCGCCGAACACGGCAACGAAGTGATCACGGCCTTCCCGGGGAGCTGGAACCGAAGGACAAGATCGCCCGTGCGAACAAGGCCCGGACCACCGACACGGAACGCACGAACGGCCGCCGTGCCTCCCGGCGAGACCGAACCCGAAGCCGCCGGTGCCCCTTCATCGGAATGAACGGAACCGAACCTGCCAGAAGCGTTGACGTGATCGTGCCTCGAACCTACCTTTTGGTCGAAGTGCCGCACGCTGTCCAGCATTTCGAACAATCCGTGGCTTCCGTCCAGCGAGCCCCGGCCCCGCCGCGAGAAACGAGGAACGGCATGGCACGCGCCCTCTCCAGACGGACCCTCCTCCAGGCCGCGCTGCTCGCCACGGCGGCGCCGGCGATCACGTACGCCGCGGGCGGCCGGACAGTGGCCGCCACGCTGCCGGTGCCCTCCGCCTGGGCCCTGAGGCCGTTCGAGCTCAAGGACGTCAGACTCGGGCAGGGCGTCTTCGCCACCAAGCGCCAGCTGATGCTCGACCACGGCCGCGGCTACGACGTGAACCGGCTGCTCCAGGTCTTCCGCGCCAACGCCGGGCTCTCCACCGGCGGCGCCGTCGCGCCCGGCGGCTGGGAGGGCCTGGACGGCGAGGCCAACGGCAACCTGCGCGGCCACTACACCGGCCACTTCCTGACCATGCTGGCGCAGGCGTACGCGAGCACCGGCGACCAGGCGTACGCCGACAAGATCCGGACCATGGTCGGTGCGCTCACCGAGGTCCGCGCGGCGCTGCGCACCGACCCGCGCATGCTCGCCGTCACCGGCAAGTGGGGCGGCGCGCACGAGAACGTCCGGGGCTCGTACCAGTACATCGACCTGCCGGCCGCCGTGCTCGGCGGTGCCCCGGCGATCACCCTGTCGGTCTGGGTGAAGCCCACGCACGACGCCAACTGGCAGCGGGTCTTCGACTTCGGCAACAACACCAGCCGGTACATGTACCTGGCCTCCCGCAACGGCAGCGGGGTACCGCGCTTCGCCATCACCACCGGCGGGCCGGGCGGGGAACAGGGCCTCAACGGCACCGCCGCCCTGCCGCTCAACCAGCGGAGCCACCTGGCGGTCACGATCAGCGGCACCACCGGCACCCTCTACGTCAACGGCACCGCCGTCGCCCGGAACACCTCGATGACGCTCAACCCGGCGGCCCTGGGCACCCTGACGAACAACTGGCTGGGCCGCTCGAACTTCGACGACCCGGTGTTCGCGGGCGCCTTCGACGAGTTCAACGTCTGGTCACGGGCCCTGACCGCGGCCGAGATCACCTCACTGCAGACCAACGAGGCCAAGACCTCCTCCGCGGGCCTGGGCAACCTCGCGTCGTACTACTTCTCCACCACCACCGGCGGCACCTGGGGCGACGCCTCCGGGCGCGGCCTGACCGCCACCCTGCGCCGCACCTGGGGCGGGCCCAGCCACCCCGGCTTCCTCGCCGCGTACCCGGAGACGCAGTTCATCCAGCTGGAGTCGATGACCAGCGGTGACTACACGAAGGTGTGGGCGCCGTACTACACCGCGCACAAGATCCTCAAGGGCCTGCTGGACGCCTACCTCGCCACCGACGACGCCCGGGCGCTCGACCTCGCGTCCGGCATGTGCGACTGGATGTACTCCCGGCTGTCCAAGCTGCCCGACTCCACGCTGCAGCGGATGTGGGGCATCTTCTCCAGCGGCGAGTTCGGCGGCATCGTCGAGACGATCGTCGACCTGTACTCGATCACCAACAAGGCCGGCCACCTCGCCCTGGCCAAGCTGTTCGACCTGGACAGGCTCATCGACGCCTGTGCCGCGAACACGGACACGCTCGACGGCCTGCACGCCAACCAGCACATCCCGATCATGACCGGCTACGTCCGCCTGTACGACGCGACGGGCGAGACTCGCTACCTCACCGCCGCCAAGAACTTCTGGAACATGGTCGTCCCGAACCGCATGTACGGCATCGGCGGCACCAGCACGGGCGAGTTCTGGAAGGCCCGCGGGGTCATCGCGGGCACGATCAGCGACACCAACGCCGAGACCTGCTGCGCCTACAACCTGCTCAAGCTGGGCCGCATGCTGTTCTTCCACGACCAGGACCCCAAGTACATGGAGTACTACGAGCGGGCCCTGTACAACCAGGTCCTCGGCTCCAAGCAGGACAAGGCCGACGCGGAGAAGCCGCTCGTCACCTACTTCATCGGCCTAAAGCCCGGTCACGTGCGCGACTACACCCCCAAGCAGGGCACGACCTGCTGCGAGGGCACCGGCATGGAGAGCGCCACCAAGTACCAGGACTCGGTGTACTTCAAGAAGGCGGACGGCAGCGCGCTGTACGTCAACCTGTACAGCCCCACCACCCTCACCTGGGCCGAGAAGGGCGTCACCGTCACCCAGACCACGAACTATCCGAGGGAGCAGGGATCGACGCTCACCTTCAGCGGGAGCAGCGCCGCCTTCGAGCTGAAGCTCCGCGTGCCGTCCTGGGCGACCAGCGGCTTCCAGGTGACCGTGAACGGCAGCGCGGTCAGCGGCACTCCGACCGCCGGCAGCTACTTCACCGTGTCCCGTACCTGGCGCAGCGGGGACGTCGTCCGTGTGACGATCCCGTTCCGCCTCCGAGTGGAGAAGACGCTCGACGACCCGTCCCTGCAGACGCTCTTCTACGGTCCGGTCAACCTGGTCGGCCGCAACACGAGCACCAGCTACCTCCAGGTCGGGTTGTACGCCAACACGGCGCTCTCCGGTGACCTGCTGCCGTCTCTGACACCGGTGACGGGTAAGCCGCTCCACTACACGCTGAACGGCACCGAGTTCGCCCCCTTCTACGAGGGGACCGAGGACCCGACCCATGCCTACGTCCGACGTTCCGAGCCCAAGGTCGTCTTCGGGAAGACCGACTCCGGTGTCGCCAACCCGGCGAAGGCCGACGGCACCACGCTCCTGGACGAGATCTGGGCCGGTGCGCCGTTCAGCAGCAAGAGCGCGCTGGTGATGAGGGTGCAGTCGACGGTGAACTCATGGGTGTCCGCGGGCCGACTCACCCAGGCCGACGGACAGAAGGTGGTCACCACGGCGCAGAACGCGACCTACGCGGCCTGACGGCGGCCGGATCCGCCTGCGGACGCACCACTGGAGGCGGCCGGATCCTCGGCGCGGCGCGCTCGGACACGCGAGCGCGCCCAGTCGTCGTACGCCCTGACCGGGTCGCGCGGCCGACACCCCCCGCCCCCGGTGGGCCGACCTGATCCGGAGGGAAGAGCCTCGGCTGTGTAGTGGCGCGCGGCAGGGCACGCGGAGGGCACGAAGAGCTCCCAAGGGTCTGGATCAACCAACAAACGCCTGGCCACTGACCTGGGATTCTCTCTGGAGCGGGTGACGAGAATCGAACTCGCGCTCTCAGCTTGGGAAGCGACGGCGCTTGCGGAGCCGGACACCCTCTGAACTGGTCATATGCCGTCGGATGCGATGCCTCGCAGTGCAGGATCGCACCGCTGTTGACCGTGGTTGTCCGCTCTTACGGGCACGGATTGGGCACGGCCTCGGCATGTGCCCTTCGGGAGCACCGTCGTGCTTGTCGAGAAGCGCGGCGGATGCCGGTTCGTCGTGGGGCGTGCGGGGAACGTTGCATGCGCAATCCGTTGGGCGCAGTCGGCGGCAGGAGTGGGCGAGAGCCGGCGTCGCTGACAGAGGGCCGCCGCGCCAATGGTCACGCATGGGCGTTGTGAGTGGTCGAGAAGGGTTCTCGCGGTTTCAGGGCCGGTGGCTTGTGTGGGTGGATGGCAGAAGCGGGCCATGGGGAGCTCAACTGCGATGCAGCGCGACTACCTGGTCAACAGTGCCCTCCCGGACAGCAGTTGGGCCCAACCCTCAGCGGGTTCCCGCTCTTTACTGTGACGTGAATCACGGGAAGAGTGCTGAGTGTCGGACGGGGGGCGTTTGCGTACCCCCGCATGACGGCGGAGCCAGGGATGCGAGGATGAGCCGCCATGACCGCTGGGTGGTGTTTCCGCACGATACGGGCCGCGGTGTTCGCGGCCGTCTGCGTGCTGCTCGCCGCCCTGGGCCACGTCCTGATGTCAGGCACCGCGGTGCCCGCATGGGCGCTCGCCGCGGCGGTAGCGGTCACCGGCGGTGCGGCCTGGTGCCTGGCCGGCCGGGAGCGCGGACTCCTCCTTGTCTCCTCCGTCGTGGTGGCAGCCCAGACCGCACTGCACGTGTGGTTCTCGTCCGTGCAGGAACGGCCGGCACTGCCCACTCGCTCGATGGCGCCGATGTCCATGGACGGTATGGATACGGGTGGGGAAGGGTCCTCCATGGACCACATGGCCTCGGTGGCTCACATGGGGCACGCCATGGACTCCATGACCCATGGCGCTCACTCCATGAGGTCGATGGACGCGATGGGCGCCATGAGTTCCATGGACTCCATGCCGGCGACGGGGCACACCATGGTCGGGATGTCCTCCACGGGCATGCTCGCCGCCCACCTGCTGGCCGCGCTGCTGTGCGGCCTGTGGCTCGCGCACGGCGAACGCGCCGCCTTCCGCATCCTGCGGGCCGTCGGCGGATGGCTGGCCGCACCGCTGCGGCTGCCGCTCACTCTGCCCGCGCCACCGCACCGCCCGCGTATCCGCGTACGCCGCAGCAGCGCGGCCCGGACACCGCGCCGGCTGCTCCTCGTATACACGATCACTTCTCGGGGCCCGCCCGCGGGAACCGCTGTCCTCTGAGACAGCCGGCTTCCCGACCACCGCCCTGGGTGCCCAGCGCCCGGACGGCTCGGGCAGCGGGTGCACGCCGCCGAGCGCGCGTACGCCCGCCACTCCCACGCCATCACCGGATCCGCCGCGCGCATCGCGGCCCGGTCCGCATGCCGGATTCCAGTACGCCGAATCCCCGCATGCGGATCTCCGGACTCCCGAGAAGGACACCAGGTGATCAGTCCTGCCCTGTCTGTCGCACACGACGAGACGCCACACGCTGCGAGAACACGTGACGAGAAGACGTCCGCGGACGAGTCGATAACGGCCTGGGCGCTCGCCGCCCGCGGTGGCGATCCCGAGGCCGTCGAGAACTTCGTCCGGGCCCTGCACCGAGACATCCGCCACTACGTCACCTACCTCAGTGCCGACCCTCAGGCCGCCGACGACCTGGCCCAGGACACTTTCCTGCGGGCCCTTGGCAGCCTGCACCGTTTCGAGGGCCGCTCCTCGGCCCGCACCTGGCTGTTGTCCATCGCCCGCCGCGCGGTGATCGACAGCTACCGGCACGCGTCGACCCGGCCTCGCCTGGCCGACACCGACGACTGGCAGACCGTCGCCGAGTGCGCCCAGCCCCGCGGCCTGCCCGGCTTCGACGACGGCATCGCCCTCGCCGAACTGCTGGAGGCGCTGCCCGATGAACGCCGGGAGGCGTTCGTCCTTACCCAACTCGTCGGTCTGCCGTACGCGGAAGCAGCCGAGCTCAGCGACTGCCCGGTCGGTACGGTCCGTTCCCGGGTCGCCCGTGCCCGCTCCTCACTGATGCAGTCCCTGCATGACGCCGAGCGAGCCGAACCGGTGAGCGCGGCGGCCTGACGGGCCCCTGAAGCCACCCGGTGAGGGTTTTGACTCAGCTACGGAAGCTCCGGACGGGACATGCTCCGGAGCTTCCGTGGATGACAGGGGAGGCGCGACCCTCGGGTGAGGCGGCCGTCACAGCCTCCAGCAGAGTGCGGCCGGGCCGGTGCCGGGGGTGGCGGGGCGGGCCGAGCGTCCGTTGATCTTGCGTGCCCCGCACAGCGACTCCGCCGTGCGCTGGGATCCGAGACCATCAGCGGCCTGCGGACAGCAGCGGTCAGTTGGAAACGGCATTCGGGTGGCCCAGGTAACCGCGAAGCCGGCTACTTGTCGTTCAGGGAGGGGCGCACAAGGCGTCGGAGAACCTCTTGCAACAGGTCCTACGGGGTCGGCGTTCTGCGGTGCTTGAACCACCACACGCCGCCGCCGAGGGCGAGCAGCACGGCAGCACCGATACCGGCCCACGCGGCCGGAGACATCCCGCCGTCACTCTTGCCGTCGGCCTCATCGTCGGCCTGCTGTGCGGAGGGCGTCCCCGGCGGATCCGACTGCTCGCTCGGTGAAACACTGGACGGCGCCGCGGTGGTGGCTTCCTCTGCAGGGCTCGGGCTGACCGGTTTCGCGCCGGGTTCGGCGGGTCCGAGCTTCAGCGTCGGCGCGGGGTGTCCGTGCCCGTGTCCGTCGTCTCCCGAGTCGTCCAGGTCGATCCAGCGGTCGATGCGGCCGTCGCTGTAGGTCTGGAGCGTCTTGAATACAAGCTCCTTGACGTCCGGCAGCTGACGGACGGTCACGGAGAACTCGGCATCCTCGCCGACGGCGAGCTTGGCGCCCGACACGGTGTAACCGCGGCTGGTGGTGTCGAACTTCCAGCCCTTGGGCCCCTGTTCGTAGGTGACGTCGGCGGGAGTGATGCCCTTGGGGAGGACCACCTCCAGCTTGGTGATGCCGGCGGAGGAGGACTCGGATGCGGCGTGGAAGTCCAGGGTGACGTTCTGCGCGAGGGCGCGCGCGTCGTCCGCCTCGACCTCCGTGTGCGCGTACGCAGGGCCAGCGGTGGCAACGACGCCGGCCACAAGGACCGCGCTGACGGAGGTGAGACGGCGCGAGGTGCACGCCTTGCCGTGACGGGACACAACGGACTCCGGGTGGTCGTCGGTGAATGACGTCTTACGCGGCCGGCGCAGAGATTCTTGGAGCACGCGGGCCATGGGGGGCCGAGCGGTGGATCGTTCAGGGAGTCGGACCGCGGCCCCGGCGAGTTCCATCCAGAGTATGTGCTCTGCGTCACAGGGCCCGCCCGGGGTTCACGCCGTGGGGTGCTGGCAGCAGGCCAGGCCGCCTCGGCATTCCGAGCTCTCGCCGGGCGGACGATGGATCACCGTCCGCCCGGCGGGCGGGTCGGCGGTCGGCGCGGGACCTCTCCGGCTGCCGATCTGTCGTCTGCGATCGTCCTGGATTGGTTGAGGGAAACCGGCTGGGGAGCGGCACCTCGTGGGCGGTCGATTGGTTCCCCGTGGTTCCCCGCAGATCTGGCACGCGTCTGGCACGTCTCTCGTCGACGGCGGCCACTGCCACAACAAGGCCGTTATCAGTGACGGTCGTTGGCATCCGGGGCAGTGATGGGCCAGTTCGATGTTCTCGTCGAGGAACACGGCGGCCAACGGGGGTGGCCGGATCGGGCTCCCGGGTCCGTTGGGACTCCGGGAGCCCGAATGGCTCCGCACTCAGCCCCCTCACGACTTTCGGATCCGTAGCTCTATATGGATCGGTCGCTGGCGGTCATGCCGGTGGCTACGAAACTGTTGGGGGGGACGCTGCTGGTCTGGGACGGTTGGAGGACAGCGCGTCCCAGATCCCCTGCTGCCCTGTAGGCACCGGCGAGGCTGTTGCGGCTAACCTCTCGGCGTCCGGCGTCCGGCGTCCAGGAGGAGATGGTGCTGTCGGCGAGGTGCTCGTCGGGATGGCGGTGGACCGGGGCGCCCGGTGCCGCGCTCTGGGCTGGCGTTGCGCTCGTGCCAGGTGAGGGCAAAGCAGCTCAGCGCCGCAACTTCACCTTGCTGACCGCCGCCACACCGAGGGCGGCGAGGGCGATCTGGAAGAGCCACTCGATCCAGTCGACACCGTCGGTGTCGGCGACACCGAAGCCGGAGGCTATGGCCGTGCCGATGAACGCGGCGACGATGCCGATCAGGATCGTCCAGAGCACGCCGATGCGCTGGCGCCCGGGGACAACGAGTCGGCCGAGGACTCCGATCACGATGCCGATGACGATCGCGCTGATGATGCCTGAGATCTCCATGATCGGTCCGCCACCCCTCAGTCGTTGGTGACATACGAGTGCCCGTTCGAAAGTGAATCAGTCCGTTGTGCACTCGGGCGACGCCCGCCTCGGTCTGCGTTGTGTCCAGGGCCTACGGCCTGCTGTCCTGCGGCGGCGTACCGCCCGTGCGCTCGGTCCGTTCGGGTGCGGGGGCCGACGGCCGTTCCGCGCCGGAGGCGGTCGCGCCGGTGTCCGGTACGGCGGTCTCACTCGGGATGATCCGGGGAGGTGTGTCTGCCGCCGCCTCGTTCTCCTCCTTCTTCATGGCACGGGCCTCGGCCTTGAGGATGCGGGCCGACTTGCCTGCGGAGCGGGCCAGTTCGGGGCCCTTCTTGGCGAGGATCACGGCTATGACGACGATGAGGATGACGGCGAGTTCGCTCAGTCCGAACATGGTGTCCTGCTCTCTCTTCTCCGGGACCCGGGCCTGGACGGCGCGAGCGTAGCGGCGGTGGCGCTCAGAGGTGCGGCGTGATGGCCGGGAGCAGGTCCTGGAACGTACGGCCGGTGGCGGGTGCGCCGATGGCCTTCATCTGCCAGCCGCCGCCGGAGCGGTGGACCTTCGCCATGATCTGGGCGGTGTGGTCGCCACCCCCGGTGAGTGTGTAGCGGGCCAGTTCGGCGCCGGTCGTCTCGTCGACCAGGCGGCAGAAGGCGTTCTGCACCTCGGCGAAGGTCTGGCCGGTGAAGGAGTTGACGGTGAAGACGATCTGGTCGATGTGGCTGGGCACGCGGGCCAGGTCGACCAGGATGGCCTCGTCGTCGCCTCCCGTGCCCGCGCCGCCGGTGAGGTTGTCGCCGGTGTGCCGGACCGAGCCGTCGTCGCTGACCAGGTGCTGGAAGAAGACGACGTCGGCGATCTGCCCGGCGGCGAAGAGGACGGCGGAGGCGTCCAGATCGATCTCCCGCGCCCCGGTGAGCTTGGCGAGGAAGCCCTTGCGGGGTGCGGCCTGCCAGCCGAGGCCCATGCGGACGGACGTCAAGGCGGTGCCGTCGGACTTACTGAGGCTGATCTGCTGGCCCTTGCTCAGGTTGACCGACATGGGAGGGGTGCTCCTTCGGGTTGGTGGCGTTGCGAGAGTCGTGGGGGTCGGCGGTGCGGACGCCCAGGGGTGGGGTGGGACGGAGGACCGGATCCTCGCGCAGGCACCGCCGCAGGTGGGGCAGCAGACCCCGGTCCAGCAGGGCCCGCTGCCAGTTCTGCCGCGCCTGCTGCACGCGCGCCGCGCGTGCGGTCCCGTCACCGCCGCGTATCGCCGTTCTCAGCGTCGCGGCGAAGGCGAGGAGGGCGCTGGTGCCCGCGATCAGCGTCAGCACCCATCCGGCGGTGACCAGTGAGCCTGGGAGCGTGCCTTCGGTGTCGGTCAGTTGGAGTACGTAGCCGAGGACGAGCAGGACGGCAGCGGATGTGGCGGCGATGAGCGGGGTGAGTACCGCCAGGGCGGGCAGCAGGCTGCCGGCGGCGGGGTGTGGCGGCTGGTCGGGCTCTGCCGACGTACGCAGGGCGAGGTACGTGCCGTATTCCGCGCGTGCCGCGGCGGCTGTCTCGTCGGCGTCCCCGAGTGCGCGGAGGCGCAGTCGCGCGGTGGCCCGGCCGGTGGGGTCGGCGCCCAGTGCCGCCTGTATGTCCGTGGAGGTGAGCGCCAGGTGCAGCACCGCTTCGAAGTCCGGCCTGTCCTCCGGGCGAAGGCGCAGTGGGTCGGCCACATGGTCTCCTGACGGGTGGAAGGCTTCGCTGTGCTCTCGGAGCAGCGCGGAAACGGTGCCGGACCAGCCCCGAGGGGAGTCGGCCCGGCGCCGTCTCTGCGGGGTGTCAGACGCCCACGCCGAAGTCGGAGACGATCCCGGCCAGGCCCGAGGCGTATCCCTGGCCCACAGCGCGGAACTTCCACTCGGCGCCGTTGCGGTAGAGCTCTCCGAAGACCATCGCGGTCTCGGTGGAGGCGTCCTCGGACAGGTCGTAGCGGGCGATCTCGGCACCGCCGGCCTGGTTGACGATGCGGATGAAGGCGTTGCGGACCTGGCCGAAGCTCTGGCCTCGGTTCTCGGCGTCGTGGATGGACACCGGGAACACGATCCTGTCGACCTCGGCGGGTACGGCCGCGAGGTCCACCTTGACGACCTCGTCGTCGCCCTCGCCTTCACCGGTGAGGTTGTCACCGGTGTGCTCCACCGAACCGTCGGGACTCTTGAGGTTGTTGTAGAAGACGAAGTGCTGATCCGACAGGACCTTGCCGGACGCGTCCAGGAGCAACGCGGAGGCGTCGAGGTCGAAGTCGGTGCCGGTGGTCGTCCGGATGTCCCAGCCGAGACCGACCAGGACGGCGGTCAGGCCCGGTGCCTCCTTGCTGAGCGAGACGTTGCCGCCCTTGGACAGGGATACTCCCACTGCGTACTCCTTCTCGGCAGGTGCGGTCGAGGTCCGCGGCACGGACCCAGGCTCAAGAATCTACATCACTGTAGAGAAAGTGGGAGGGTGGCACGGCCGTGCCTCGGGCTCAGCGCGGTCGAGTGATGGCCCGTGTCAGTCCCGTGAGTTGCCGAACAGCAGGCGATAGGCGATCAGTAGCGCGAGTGCGCCCGCGATGGCTGAGCCCCGGGTCGCGGCGTCGAAGATCTCCCGCTGGACCGGCCGGTCGAGGAAGTGCGCCGACAGCCAGCCGCCCACGAAGGCGCCGGCGATGCCGATGAACGTCGTGCCGACGCAGCCGCCCGGATCGCGGCCGGGCAGGATGGCCTTGGCGATCGCTTCGGCGAGAAGTCCCAGCATCAGCCACGCGATGACACCCATTTCCCCAGCGCTCCGTTCGAAGGTCCTTTTTGTATGCGGGCATGCCCTGGGGCGGCATAGCTTCTACAATTTCGTAGAGGGTGTGGCAGGTGGCTGTCGAGGCTCGTCGGGCGGTGTGATGGTCTTGGGGGCGTCTATACGATGTCCGCGCGGGAAACGGACGGCGGCGGAAGGGAGACCGGGCGTGGCTGAGCAGCGGCAGCGTCCCCGGCGGCGGGGGCAGGGCGAACTGGAGGCGTTGGTCCTGTCGGCGCTCAGGGAGGCGGACGGACCGGCGACGGCCGGCTGGGTGCAGGAGCGCCTGGGCGGAGACCTGGCCAATACGACCGTCATCACCATCCTGACCCGGCTGTTGGCCAAGGGGGCGGTCACGCGGGAGCGCGCGGGCCGTTCCTTCGCCTGGACGTCCGCGTCGGACCAGGCGGGGCTGGCCGCCCACCGGATGCGCAAGGTGCTGGACTCCGAAAGCGACCGGGAGGCGGTGCTGGCCAGCTTCGTGACGGGCCTGGGTCCGGACGAGGAGCGGCTGTTGCGGGAGCTGCTGGGGCAGTCGAGGAACGAAGGGGAAGACTGAAGCCTCATGGGGGAGTTCGTCTTTCTGCCGCTGGTGCTGCCCTTGACCGCGTGGCCGATCGCGCGCCTGGCCGAGCAGCATCTGCATCCACGGACCGCGACGCGGCTGTTGACCGGGGTGGCCGCGGTGATGGCTGCTTGCAGCACGCTGTGCCTCGGCCTGGTGATGGTGGTCGGCACCGCCCAGCTTCCCGGAAACCCGCTGCCCGACGGCTGGTCGGACCCCGAGGTGCGGGCGGCGGTCCCGTACGACGAGGTCGTCGGCAAGGCGGCGATTCCCGCGCTCGTCGTGGTGCTGGCGGTGTGTGGTCGGACATTGTGGCGGCACGGGCGGGTGCGCCGTAGGGCTCATCGGGCGCTGGCCGGGTTGCGGGAGACGGGGGTGGCCGTGCTTCCGGATGACGTGCCCTACGCGTACGCGCTGCCGGGCGGTCGGAGGGATCGCGTGGTGGTGACCACTGCGATGCTGGACTGCCTCGAACCGGCCGAGCGCCGGGCGCTGTTCGCTCACGAGCGGGCCCATCTGACCGCTCGCCACCACCGCTTCCTCCTCGCGGCTCAGCTGGCCGCGCGGGCCAATCCCTTCCTGCGTCCGCTGCGGACGGCGGTGGCGTACACGGCGGAACGGTGGGCGGACGAGGACGCGGCCGAGGCGGTCGGCAGTCGCCGGGCAGTGGCCTGTGCGATCGGCAAGGCGGCCCTGGTGTCTCGCGGCACTCCGGTGGCGACCCTGGCCGGCTTGGCTGGGGCGGGACCGGTGCCGCGCCGGGTGGCGGCACTGCTCGGACCCGCTCCGGCGGTGCGCAGCTGGCCGCCGCTGTTCACGTCTGTGGGCGTGGCGACATGGGGCGCGGCGGTGGGAGCGGCCGTGTCGGCGATGTCCTCGGCGAACTCCGCCGTGACGATGATCTTCATCCTGCACGCGGCAACGCCTCTTTGACCGGGCGGGGTGGGGCGTCAGGCGTGCTCGGTGAGCACAGCGAGTCCGGCGACGAGCCCCACGAAGGCCAGGAGCGCGAGCAAGCAGACGACCAACACCAGTTAGCCCGTCAGGATGCCGGCCAAGGCCAGCCCGCGGCCTTCCCTGTCTACCCGGCGTCCCCGGAAGCGGCCCACGTGCCCGGCGGGTAGGCGATCAGAGCGCACAGCATGGCCAGGCCGACGAAGATGCCGGGGTTGATCCAGGCGATGCCGGTGGCGAAGTTCGCGAGGAACGCGACTCCGCCCAGCGCGAAGAACGCACTGACCTTCGCCGCCCGGTTCCGTCCCCCGAGCGGCCGCGCCGGCTCGCCGATCGCCGTCCGCGCGTCGTTGGTGCTGCTCATGCCTAGTCCCTCAAGGCTTCCGTGTCCTGCATGCGTGCGGAGCAAGGGTGTTACGTCCACGCAGAGCCCGGTCGAGGTGTGGCCCACCCTTTCCGGTCGTATCTCTACATGGATGTAGAGTTCAGCCGTTCGGCGGACACGGGGCTGGCCGCCCGAGGGTGACGGACGACAAACCCAGGCGGAGGAGTGGGCGTCAGTGAGCGGTACGGGAAAGCGGCGCGATCCAGCCGGATCAGGGAAGGTCCGGCTGACGCGGCGAGGGCGGTTCCTGATGTGGAGCGCGGGCGTGTGCTCGGCGCTCGTCCTCGGCATCGCGGGTGTCGGCGCGTGGCTCTACCAGGATCTGAACGGCAACATCCAGGGCGCCGACCTCGACAACAAGCTCGGCGGCAACCGACCGGTCAACCTAAGCCCCGGCTCCAAGAACATCCTGGTCGTCGGCTCCGACAGTCGCGACGGCGACAACGCGGAGTACGGCAAGGGTCTGACCACCATGCAGTCGGACACGCTGATGGTGCTGCACATCCCGGCGAACCGGGAGTGGGCCACCGTCGTGTCCTTCCCCCGCGACTCGTGGGTGGAGATACCGGCCTGCGACAAGGGTGACGGCACCAAGTCCGCGCCCCACCACTTCAAGATCAACGAGGCGTTCGCGATCGGTGGCACCAGCGGCGAGGTCGCCGAGGCCGCCGCCTGCACCATCAGGACGGTCGAAGCCAACACCGGCCTGCGCATCGACCATTTCATGTCCGTCGACTTTCAGGGCTTCAAGGGCATGGTCAACGCCCTCGGCGGCATATCGGTCTGCCCGGAGCAGGCCATCCACGACGAGAAGGCACACCTGGACCTGGAGGCCGGCTGCCAGACCGTCAGGGACGAGGAGGCGCTCGGCTACGTCCGTGCCCGCTACAGCATCGGCGACGGCTCCGACACCGGGCGCATCGGCCGTCAGCAGGAGTTCATGCAGGCCCTGGCCGAGAAGGCGCAGTCCAAGCTGACCAGCCCGAACGCGCTGTACGGCTTCCTGCAGTCCGCCACCAAGTCCCTGTCCACGGACGAGGACTTGGCGGGCGTCAAGCCGCTGTACGGCCTCGCCTCCGAGCTCAAGGGCATCCCGGGCGACCGCCTGACGTTCCTCACCGTGCCCAACTACCCGCGCGAGGCCGATGTGCCCACCGACAAGGCCAACCTCGTGTGGCAGTATCCGCAAGCCGCCGACCTGTTCACCTCCCTGGCCAAGGACGAGGAGGTCGACAAGAAGCAGCTCCAGGTGGACGCCAAGAATCCCGTTCACGCGTCCTCCGTGCGCGTCCAGGTCCTCAACGGCACCGGCATCTCCGGCCGTGCCGCCGCTGTTGCCGAGAAGCTCCGCGAGGCCGGCTTCGCCGTCGTCGGCACGGGCAACGCCCCGGAGACCACGCGCGCCACCACGGTCAGCCATCCGCAGGGCCTGGACGCCGAGGCCGAGGTGCTCGCCGCCCGGTTGCCCGATGCGCGGGCCGAGCAGGACACGGGTGTTGCAGCTGACGTCGTGACTCTGGTCGCGGGAGCCGACCTCGATCCCGAGGACATCCGGTGAGGCGCGAGTGTGCGACGGTGTTCCTGGCCTGACTGGACGTCGTGGCCTGTTCCTCTGGTTCGCCTGGCAGTGCAGGAATCGCTCAGCCCAGGTGAGCGGGTCGAGATGGAGGTAAAAGCGCACGCCCGCGTCGAGCAGCACCGGCGGTACGGCCTGAGATCCGGTGTGATCGCTCATGGCGGCCGCTCCAGCCAGTCCGGCATCCCAGTTCTGGGCCGTAGGCCCTGCGACGTACCTGGTTGGAGCGAGAGCCGAACGAGGGCCCACTAGGCGTCCGCCGTGTTCCTTTCCGTGGCCGGCCGGGCTATCTCGATGGCGTCCTCGAGTGCTGCGGCATAGGCGTCGGCCGCGCTCTCCGTCAGGTACGGGGACAGGCGCGACAGAACCCGCCCTTTTAGGTAGGCGTGCTCGGCGTGGGCCGGTGAGTGGGACGCGGAGGTCTGCAGGCGCTCGGTGCGGGTGCGGGCGGCTTCCGCGCCGGGGAACGTTTCGATCGCACCGCCAAGGTGGACGCTGCCGGGATCGGGCGCGGTGACCGCGCCGCTGTCGATCCGCCGGTCCTCGAATGTCAGCGTGCTGCGGTAGTTGTTCTGCGCCCCCAGGAGCCCGTCGGGATCCACCTCGCGGTGGGCGTAGAGGACCGCGTTCGCGACGGGGAGTCCCGCCCCCTCCACGAGACGGAAGACGGTTTTGGCCTCATCGGTGACGGTTGCGGTGCTCGTGTGCCGGTCCTGGTGCTAGCCGGCGCTGAACGGCAGCGGGACCTTTTCGTGGGGCAGGGCTGAGAGCACGATGCTGACCAGCATCACGGCACTGGCCAGGACCGCGGCCGTGCGCGGATGCCGCAGGGAGCTCCACCTCGTGGGTCGGCCGACGTCCGGCATTTCCACTCCGGTTGTCGCCGTGTTCGCGGCGGGCCGACACCGAAGGGCCGTCGGCCGGCCGCACGATCAGGGTCGGTCAGAGATCGAACTCGTGGGGCGGCAGCCCAAGGGTGTAGCACGCCTCGCGGACCACGGCCTGCTCGTCCTTGTCGAAGTCGCCGTCGGCGCCGCCGATGACGATGCCGATCTGGATGACGGCCCGTGCTTCGGCGGGCTTCTTCTTCGCCTTGGCGATCTCCTGCATGACGCTCACCTTGCCGAAGTCGAAGTCGGTGGTGAGCTTGTTGAGGTTCTCCTCGAAGCGGCGGCGCAGGTCGTCGGCGTCGAAGTTCTGCAACACCTCGTTGGTGGCGATGAGCTGGGCCACCCGCTGCCGCTCGGACGGGTCGACCGTGCCGTCGGCGGCGGCGACGAGCGCGCACATCGCCATGCTGGCGTCGCGGAAAGCGCCGCTCTTCAGGTCGTTCTTCTTCGCCATGAGTTGGGTCTGCATCGTCGATGCGGACTCCTTGAGGCGGTCCCACAGGGCCATGAATGAGGACTCCATACGCGTCGGGGGATGCCCGGACCGGGGGGCTCCGGACAACGCTTCTTCTACAACGTAGTAGAAGTTATCAGCAGGGGGCGGGGAGGTGCGTCTACCCGCCCTCTGCTTGTGCATCCTTTACCGTCTGCCGGGCCCTGCTATCAGCCCTCGTCCTCCTCGTCGCCTTCGAAGAAGTCCCCGACCTCGTCCACGACTTCGGCCGCGACCATGCCGCCGACGACACCGACCGCGAGCCCGGCGGCACCCGCGGCGACGACGGTGCCCATGCCGGGGCCGGAACGGTGGTGGTGGTCGCCGTGCCCGTGGTGCCCGCCGTGTCCGTGCCCGGCGTACGGGTCACCGTGACCGTAGGTGCCGTGAGAGCCGTGCGACGCCCGATGCTCGACCAACTGCCGGATCCAGCCCTCGACTTCCGAGTTCCAGTCACGGGAGTCGTGGTGGCCGACGGTGAAGCGGGTGAGCGCGTCATGGCCGCCGGAGAAGAAGCCGCCGCGCTTGTCGGCCTCCAGAACGACATCCACGCCGCCCGGGTTGGCCAGGAAGGTCACCTCGATCTCGTTGACCTGGTGCGCGTACTGCGGCGCCGGGGTCAGCTCGATCTCCTGGTAGAAGGGCAGCTGCTGGCCGGTGCCACCGATGCGCCCGTACTCCAGGTCGGCGGACTTGAAGCCGAAGCCGAGCCGGCCGAGGGCTTCGAGGATCGCTTCCTGGGCGGGCAGCGGGCCTACGGTCAGCGGGTCGAGGTCGCCCTTGTCCTTGGCGCCCGCCACCGACAGTTCGGTGCGCACGCCCAGCACGATGCCCAAGGGCTGGCCGTGCAGTTCGGTGATCGGGGTCTCCCACGGCAGCGTCACACTGAAGGGCACACTGCGCTGCTCGCCCTCGGCGAGCCTGAAGCCGCCTCCGACGGTGAACCGGTCGAAGGCGACGGTGCCCTCGCTCTCGCCTTCGGCGTGCTCGGCCTCGACCCGCGCGACGAGTTCGAGGGTGATGTGCTCGATGTCGAAGTCGGCGCTGCCGCCCTTCAGGTGGACCTGTCCGGTGAGCGTGTCGCCGGGCCGGACGGGACCCGGGTCGAGGACCGTGTCGACGGTGGGGCCGCCCACACCGAGTGAGCCGAGCAGTCGTTTGAACACCATGGTGGCGTCCACTCCTTAAACGTGCGTGTCTTCCGCGGGGCCGGTGCCGCCCGAGGGTGCGCGACTCCCTGCCCGCGCGAGCGTTCTACAAGCGAGTAGAAGCATAGGCTGATCGGAGGTGATGAGGAGCACGGTCCACGCAGGCCCGCCGGGAACGGCCGAAATCGGGTTCTGCGCCGGACAGATGATGGCTCTGGGCACCCCCTGGCAGGACCGCAGCCTGCCGATGCTGCGCAGGACCCTGGGCCTGTGAGGGATTTTGCGGCTCCTTTACAGTTGTTGTAGAAGCAGGCCATCCTGCTGCCACACCTTGTTTTCCTACGTGTTCGAGAAGGAGCGACGGTCTCCCGATGGGTGATCCTCCTAGTAGCAGCCGTGCCATTGCCCGCCGTCCGCGCCATGCGGCCACTGAGGGAGCGGGGGTGGCACGGTGACCGAAATACTGCTGCTCCTGCTCGCTCTGCTGCTGACGCTGGCCTGCGCGGTGTTCGTCGCGGCCGAGTTTTCACTGACCACCGTGGAGCGCGGTGAACTGGAGCGGGCCGCCGAGGCGGGCGAGCCTGGCGCCGAGGGTGCGCTGAAGGCCGTACGACGTCTCACGCTCCAGCTGTCCGGCGCACAGCTGGGCATCACCGTCACCTCCCTGGTGATCGGCATGCTCGCCGAGCCGTCCCTCGCGGCGCTGCTCCGTGGCCCGCTGCGTGCGATGGGTCTGGGCGGTGCCGCCTCCTCGGTGGCGACCGTGCTGGGCGTGATGGTGTCCACCGTCGTGCTGATGGTGGTCGGCGAACTGGTGCCGAAGAACTGGGCGATCTCCCGGCCGCTGGCGGTCGCGAAGGTGGTCGCGTGCCCGCAGCGCGCGTTCACGGCCGCGTTCGGCCCGTTCATCGGGCACCTGAACAACACCGCGAACCGCTTCGTACGCCGCTTCGGTCTGGAGCCGGCCGAGGAGCTGGCCTCCGCCCGCACCGCCGACGAGCTGGGCGCGCTGGCCAGGCGCTCGGCTGCCGAGGGCGCTCTGGAGGCGGACTCGGCGGAGCTGTTCGTGCGGACCCTGCATCTGGGCGAGCTGACCGCTGAGAACGTGATGACGCCGCGGGTCGACGTCAAGGCCCTGGAGGTGCACGCGACGGCGGCTGACGCGGCCAATCTCAGCCATGCGACCGGCCTGTCCCGCTTCCCGGTCTACCGCGACAGCCTGGACGAGGTGGTCGGCACGGTCCACATCCGGGACGTGCTCGCCCTGGAGCCGGAGAAGCGGGCCGTCACACAGGTCACCGAGCTGACGACGGAGCCCCTGCTGGTCCCCGACAGCCTCACCGCGGACCGGCTGCTGGAGCGGCTGCGTGAGCACCGCACCATGGCCGTGATCATCGACGAGTACGGCGGTACGGCGGGCGTGGCCACGGTGGAGGACATCGTCGAGGAGGTCGTCGGCGAGGTGCGCGACGAGCACGACCCCGTCGAGGTGCCCGACCTTGTGCCCGCTCCGGCGACGCAGGACGGGCGAGCGGTGTGGGAGGCGGACGGCAGCGTCCGCATCGACCGGCTCACGGACATAGGACTCACCGCGCCGGAGGGCCCGTACGAGACCGTGGCCGGCCTGGTCGCCACCCGCCTGGCCCGCATCCCCGTCAAGGGGGACGTCGTGGACCTCGACGGATGGCACTTCGACGTACTGGAGGTCGATCACCACCGCGCCGACCGCATACGGATCACCGAACCGGCCGCCTCCTTGGCCGTCCAGATCCTGGAGGAGGCCCGATGACCGTGCTGCAACTCGCCATCGGCGTCCTCACCCTGCTGACCAACGCGTTCTTCGTCGGTGCGGAATTCGCCCTGGTCTCCGTGCGCCGCAGCCAGATCGAACCGCGCGCCCAGGCGGGCAACAAGCGCGCCCGGATGACGTTGTGGGCGCTGGAGCACCTGTCCGCGATGATGGCCACCGCTCAACTCGGCATCACCGTCTCCTCCCTGGTGCTCGGCGCGGTCGCCGAGCCCGCCATCGCCCATCTGATGGAGCCCGCCTTCGAGGCGGTGCACATCCCGCACGGTCTCGTGCACCCGGTCGCCTTCGTCATCGCGCTGACGCTCGCCACCTACCTGCACATGCTGATCGGCGAGATGGTCCCGAAGAACATCGCGCTCGCCGCTCCCGTGCCCAGTGCGCTGCTGCTCGGCCCGCCGCTGGTGGCGCTCACCCGGGCGCTCAAGCCGTTCGTGTTCGGCATCAACGCCTTCGCCAACGCCCTGCTGAAGCTGCTGCGCGTCGAGCCGAAGGACGAGGTGGAGTCGGTCTTCACCGATGACCAGCTCGCCCGTATGGTCGTGGACTCAAGCGAGGCCGGGCTGCTCAGCCCGGCCGACGGCGAGCGGCTGCGCGACGCGCTGGAGCTGGGCACCCGGCCGGTGGGCGAGATCCTGGTCCCGGCCCAGCGGATGCGAACCGTCGACCACACGATCACCCCGGCCCGGCTGGAGCGGCTGGCCGCCGAGGCGGGCTTCTCCCGCTTCCCGGTCACCGGCCCCGACGGCACCGTCCTGGGCTACCTGCACATCAAGGACACCCTTGGCGTCACCGACCGCGATGCCCCCTTCCCGCGCACCACGTTGCACAAGGTCACCCGGGTGCGCATCGACACCCCGCTCGATGACACGCTCACCGCCCTGCGCGCCGAGGGCAGCCACCTCGCCGCCGTTGTCGGGGAAGGTGGCAAGGTCATCGGTTTCGTGACCATGGAGGACGTGCTGTCCGAGCTGGTCGGACCGGCGGCTCCGGCCGCAGCTTGACCGCCGGGCCGCCACGAGCGGGCTCCCGCACGGGGCGGCCCGGCTTCGCAGTGCCGGACCCGCGCAGGTTGAGCGGGGACACAGGGGTGTCGCCATCGCCATGCTGGCCACCCTCTCGCCGTCCATCGGCGACGACCTCGATCTGCTGCGTGCGGTGCTCTCATCGGCCGGGAACATGATTTCGGCCAGAATCGTTGTCTGTCCGTACACCTAGAATGAGGAGCCACCCGTTGTCCGCCAGCTCGACGGACCCCTCGGGGCACAGTCCCCGACCATCCCGCCAGGCATCTCCTGAGCACGGCACGAGGCGGGATGCCCCCTCGCAATCGATGCGCCGATGAGTGCCGCGAACGCCCTCCTGGGCCTGCTGGCCGTGTTCGTGCTGACCGCGGGCACCGGCTACTTCGTCGCCCAGGAGTTCGCCTACGTCTCCGTCGACCGCCTTGCCCTCGCGCGTGAGGCTGAGGCCGGGGACAAGAAGGCCGCCCGTGCCCTGCGGGTGCTGGAGCGGCTGTCGTTCATGCTGTCGGGCGCGCAGCTCGGCATCACCGTGACCGGCCTGGTGGTCGGCTTCATCGCCGAGCCCTCGGTGTCCACGTTGCTCAGGCCGGCCCTGTCGGGCGTGGGTATCCCCGACGCGGCCGTGAGCGGGATCTCGGTCGTGCTGGCCTTCGTGCTGGCCACGGTCGTGCAGATGGTGCTGGGCGAGCTGGCGCCGAAGAACCTCGCGATCGCCGTGCCGGAGCGGCTGGCGAAGGCGCTCGCCGCCTCGACGCTGGCGTATCTGAAGGTCGTCGGTCCGGTCGTGCGTATCTTCGACGGGGCGGCGAACAAGTTGCTGCGCAAGGTCGGCATCGAACCAGTGGAGGAACTGCACCACGGCGCCACGCTGGAGGAGCTGGGCCATCTGATCGGCGAGTCCCACGAGCAGGGTGCGCTGCCCAAGGACACCGCCGCGCTGCTGGACCACGCGCTGGAGTTCTCCGAGCGGACGCTGGACGAGGTGATGGTGCCACGCGTGGACGCGGTTTTCGTCCGCAAGGACGCCACCGCCGCCGAAGCGGTCGGCCTGATCGCCAAGCACGGCCACTCGAACTACCCCGTGCTCGGTGACCACCCCGACGACGTCGGCGGCGTCCTCGGCGTGGCCGAGCTGATGCGCCTGGCCGCAGACCGTCTTACGGACACGTTGGCCGGCGCGGTCGCCCGGCGGCCGCTGCTGCTGCCGGACACTCTCCCGCTGCCGGACGCCGTGACGCAGATGAGGGAGCGGGACGACGAGTTCGCGGTCGTCCTCGACGAGCACGGCGGCGTGGCGGGCATCGTCACGTACGAGGACATCGCCGAGGAACTGGTCGGCGACATCGCCGACGAGTCCGACAAGGTCACCGAGGTCGCCGTCGCGGACGGCGAGGGCTGGCTGGTGGACGCCGGCCGTCGTTTGGACGAGGTCGCCGAGGCGACCGGCATCGAGTTGCCCGAGGAGGAGGACTACGACACCGTGGCCGGCCTGATCGTCGACCGGCTCGGCCGCTTCCCGACCATCGGGGACCGGCTCACGGTCGCGCTGCCCGACGGCGGCGACGCCGTGATCGACGTACGCACCCTCGACCGGCACGTGCCCGAACGCGTGCGGATTCAGCGACCGACCCAGGAGACGGAGGAGCAGGCATGAGTTTCCCGATGGCGCTCTTCGTCACCGTGCTGCTGCTGATCGGCAGCGGATTCTTCGTGGCCGCCGAGTTCGCGCTGGTCGCCGCCAAGCGGCACCGCATGGAGAAGGCCGCGGCCGAGGGCCGGGGCGGGGCCAAGGCGGCCCTGGCCGGCATGCGTGAGCTGTCGCTGATGCTGGCCGGCGCCCAGCTGGGCATCACCGTGTGCACGCTGGGCCTGGGCTCGGTGTCCAAGCCCGCGATCTCGCACGAACTCGACCCGCTGCTGCACAAGCTGGGCCTGCCCAGCGCGCTCAGCTACGGCGTCGCCTTCGCGGTCGCCATGATCGTGGTCGTGTTCCTCCACATGGTGCTCGGCGAGATGGCCCCCAAGTCGTGGGCCATCGCCCATCCCGAGCGCTCCGCGATGCTGCTCTCCCCGCCCTTCCGGGCCGTGGTGAAGGCCGTAAGGCCGCTGATCCGGCTGCTCAACGCGATCAGCAACGGACTCGTACGCCTGTGCCGAGTCAGCCCGCGCGACGAACTCGCCTCCGTTCACAACCGCGAGCAGCTCACCCACCTCGTGGCCGAGTCCGAGCGGCTCGGCCTGATCAGCGAGACGGACTCGGAACTGCTGACACGTTCGCTGACGGAGTCCGAGACCCCGGTGCGGGACCTGCAGGTCCCGGTCACCGACATCACCTCGGTCGACGCCGGCGCCGACGTCGACGTGATCCTGGGTGTGGCCGCGGAGCGCGACCGTACCCGGCTCCTGGTCCGCGAGCAGGACGCCGTCCTCGGCTCGGTGCATGCTCGTGACGCCGTGGTGGCCCGTGCCCAGGGGCGGACGACCACCGCTCGTGCGCTGGCCCGCCCGGTACCCGAGTTGACCGAGGACGCCACGGTCACCGACGCGATCGATCTGTTGCGTCGCCGCCGGTCCTCGCTCGCCGTGGTCCGCGACGACTCCGGCCGACTCACCGGCATGGTGAGCCTGGACGATCTGCTGGCGCGTTTCCTGCAGCCACAGGCGGCGTAACGGCAGCCACTGACCCGAGCGCCCCGGCTTCCCGGGGCGCTCGCGCATCGGTAACTACAGTGCTGTAGAAGTCTCTTCTGGAGCTTGATCGCTCGACGAGCAACCCGCGCCCGGCGGAATGGGCCGGGACGGGCCGTCGCAGGCACGGAGGAGAAAAGGCAGCAGGATGCCGCAGCACCAAGACCAAGTGGCTGAGGCCATTGCCCCATCCCGGCGTCACCGACTCGCGCTGTACTGCCGCGGCGTCACCGAGGCCCGCTGGTTCGCCCTCACTGTCTTCGTCGTGATCCTCACCAACGCCGCACTGCTGGGCCTGGAGACGTACTCGGGAGTCGTCGCGGAGTGGCCCCGCTCGTTACGGCTTGCCGAGCACGCCTGCCTGGCCGCGTTCACCGCCGAGATCCTGCTGCGCATGGCCGCCCACGCCGACCGTCCCCGGGACTTCTGGAAAGACCCGTGGAACGCCTTCGACCTGGCCGTGGTCCTGTGCACCTTCCTGCCTGTCGTCCGTGAGAACACCACGGTGCTCCGGCTGCTCAGGCTGGCCAGGGTCCTGCGCACGGCCCGCTTCCTGCCCCAGCTGCGCATCGTGCTCGTCGCGGTCGCCCGCAGCCTGCCCGGCACCCTGAGCTTCCTGCTCGTCGGCGCCCTGCTGCTCTACGTGTACGCCATGGTCGGTTGGGTCTTCTTCGGCCGCCACGACCCCGAGCACTACGGCTCCATCGGCCGCGCCGTCCTCACCCTCTTCCTGCTGATGACCCTGGACGGCATCGGCGACGCCGTTCGCGCCGGCCTGGAGATCTCCCGCTGGAGCCTCCTCTACTACGCCTCCTACGTCCTGCTCGCCTCCTTCGTCCTCGTCAACGTCCTCATCGGCGTCGTCCTCACCTCCCTCGACGAGGCCCGGGACATGGACGAGGAGCGGGAACCGTCGCGAGCACACCGCCCGACGCCAGAGCCCGAGGACCAGCACCTCCTGCTCCGACGCATCGAGGCGGCCCGCCGCGCCCTGGACGATCTCGAGCGCGACCTCGCCCGGGCCACCGGGGCCGCGCCGCTTCGAACCGGGGATGAGAACGGACAGTAGAGGGGCGTCCCGGCAGCCCAGTAACGGGCGTCCATGCTGATCCACGGTAGAAACCGTGTGATTTCGGTCCACCGGGGTTACCCGGGGGGCATGGCGCGGCTACCGAAACTCGGACACAAAGATCACGAGGCCGGCGACGGCCACCGGCCGGATGCGGCACCTGGCCGGACGGAGCAAAGCACGCCGAACGCGACCGGCGGAGCTGAGGAGAATTTCGGGCCGGGACCGGACGTGGAGCGGCGGGCGCCCGATGCGCTGTCGGAGTTGCCCCGCCGATCGTGGGGTGCGGTGCTGAAAGGCAGCCTGCGGGAGTTCAAGGACGATGAGTTGACCGACCGCGCGGCGGCGCTCACGTATTACGGCGTGTTGTCGCTGTTCCCGGCTCTGCTGGTGTTGGTGTCGCTGCTGGGCCTTGTGGGCAAGTCGGCCACGGACAGTGTGCTGGACAACCTCCAGTAGTTCGCTCCCGGGGCGGCCCGGGACGTCATCACCGGGGCTGTGGAGCAGTTGCAGGGCAACGCCGGTGTCGGCTCGGTCATGGCGATCGTCGGCCTGGTGCTGGCGGTGTGGTCGGCCTCGGGCTACGTGGCGGCGTTCATCCGCTCGGCCAACGCGGTGTACGACATGCCCGAGGGCCGGCCGGTGTGGAAAGTGCTGCCGGTGCGGTTGGGCGTGACGGTCGTGCTGATGGTGGTGGCCGTGATCAGCGCGCTGATCGTGGTGTTCACCGGCGGGCTGGCCCGCCAGGCCGGCACCGCCCTCGGTCTGGGCGACACCGCGCTGACGGTGTGGTCGATCGCGAAGTGGCCCGTCCTGGTCCTCCTGGTCACGATCATGATCGCGATCCTGTACTGGGCGACCCCGAACGCCAGGGTGAAGGGGTTCCGCTGGATCACCCCGGGCAGCTTCCTCGCCCTGGTGATCTGGATGATCGCCTCCGCCGGGTTCGCCCGCACGACGAGGTCGAGGACCGTCCCGAGTCGTCGTCGTTCCCGTCCGGGCACACCTCGGCCGCAGTCGCGTTCACGGCGGCCGTGGCCCCCTCATGGCCGCTGGCCGGTGCCCTGTGCGCGGTGCCGGCCGTGATGGTGGCCGTATTGATGTCAGTGCCCCTGCCGGCCAGGCACGACCGGCTTCTCATACGGGTGGTCACAGCTGTGTCCGCACTGGCCCGTTCGGGGTACTCGCGCCCCCACCAGGCGGACGGGCACCGACGTGGCCCGCCCGGCGCGGGCGGAAGGACGGGAGGTGATCGTCGTGTCGAGTGCACAGTCGCACTCCGCCGGACCCAGCCGACAGACGCGGGACTCCGGTGCGGAGCCGGTCAGCGAGCTGGTGCAACGGGCTTCGCAGCAGCTGACGGAGTTGGTGCGCGGCGAACTGAGGCTGGCGCAGGCGGAGATGAAGGAGAAGGGCAAACGGTACGGCAAGGGCGGCGGCCTCTTCGGCGGTGCCGGCATCGCCGGCTTCCTGACCCTGCAGGCTCTCGTGGCCACCGCCATCGCCGCCCTCGCGGTGCCGCTGCCGGTATGGGCCGCGGCACTGATCATCACCGCGGTACTGGGCGCGATCACCGCGCCCATGGCCCTCATGGGCAAGAAGCAGGTCAGTGAGGGTGCGCCACCAGCACCCCAGCAGACGATCGACAGCGTGAAGGCCGACGTGGCCGAGATCAAGGAGAGTGCACAGCGATGACCCAGCCGCCTCACGACGAACAGACCGCTTCCAGCCCCGAGGAACTGCGCGAGCAGATCGAGGGGACCCGTCAGGGGCTCGGGAAGACGATCGAGTCGCTGGCAGCCAGGACCGATGCCAAGACGACCAAGGCACAGGAGAAGGCCGCTGACGTCAAGCAGCAGGCAGCCGTGAAGGCGGGGGAACTGAAGGCCAAGGCAGCTGAGGCCGCACACCAGGTGCAGGACAAGCTGCCGGATCCGGTGAAGGACAAGGCGGCTCACGCCGCCGAGCAGGCACGGTTCCAGGCTGCCCGGGCCGGTCACCTGCTCCAGGAGAAGGCGCCCGAACCCGTGCGGCAGAAAGCAGCCCAGGGAGCGCGGGCAGCGCGGGACAACCGAACAGTGCTGCTGGCGGCGACCGTGGGTGCCGCGATCGTATGGCTGGCCTGCCGCCGCGGGAAAGGGTGAGCAGAGGTAAGCCCTCGAAGATCGCTTACGAGCCAGGCGGTCTCGCCCCGGAGTGATACCTCGAATCACCTGTCAAGCGCAGTCCGAAGCGCCACGCCGCCTCATCAAGCGGCGTGGCGCCGCCGTGCGCCGGTGTGTGGTTCATGCGCCGGAGCATCACGCTCTCCTCGGATCAGCCGCAGGTGACGGCGGGTGCCGGCGTGACGTGGCGCGTCAGAAGGGCGGAACAACCGCTCCTCCCACCAGGCCATACCGGCCAGCAGCCCCGCGAGCACGGGCAGTAACAACACCGCCACAGCGACGATCACATCCGACCACCCCTCCGTGTGAGTCACCGGACGAGTGCCCCGTCACGACATGACCGATGAAGGGCAGGGTGTGAAGGTCGCGTGACCACGCAAATGTGTGCCTTCTTTGGGGCGGTAACAGTTTCTCGCCAGCTCCACTTCTGTTTTCAGGCTCTCTTGACCTGCAAACGCTCAGTTAACCCCGCAAACGGCTTTGCCAAGTTAACGTGTTCTTGACTGGCCTTTGACCGACCATTGGTACACACAAAAGGTAATGGGCTGCCTGGGGGTGTGCATGTTCCGAGGTGCGAAGTCCCGGACCGTGGTTTCGCCCTCACCGCCGTCCTGGTCGCTTTCCAGTACTGCGAATCGACGACGCCCTTCGTATCCCCGTACACAGTCCGTCACGCCAAGGCCAAAGACCGCTTCCCTGCGCACCGGCGACCGGCACCCCGCCGTCGGCTGTGTCTCCGAAGCGCCGGACCGCCGGCTGATGAAGGCATGCACCTCGGCCGCGTCCAAGCAGGCCATGCTCCGCCTCGCGTACCACGGCATGTCGAGATGGACGACAGCCCACTCGCCGGCCGCTCTGCAGGTCTTCCGCTGCTGAGCCGTAGAGCAGCACCCCACACCCCCGTGCCCGGTAAGTCCGACGCGCACCCCACGGCGCGCCAGGAGGTCCCACGCCATGCAGCCCCGCATCGACAACGCCCGCTTATTCGGACAGCGCCCCAAGGAGTTCACTCGCCTCGTCGGAGGCCACACCCTCCCGCCGTATGCCACCGCCACTTTCGCTGGCGAGAAGGCCACGATCGAGTACGCCGCGCAGGAACTCGGCGTCAAAAACGTCGTGGTGCGTGGTCACTCCCACCGCGGCCCCGACGGCGCGGTGGTGCGGCGCAACGACCTGGCCGCCGAACCGGCCGTGTGCGACCGGCTGTTGCGGGAGCACCACGCAGAGTCCGGCACCTTCGAGATGCGGTAAGGGAGTTGGTGACCATGCTGTCGAAGTTCCCTTACCTGCGGCAGGACTTCCTCGCCTCCGTCGTCGTCTTCCTGGTCGCCGTACCGCTGTGTGTCGGTGTCGCGGTCGCCTCCGGCGTTCCGGCCGAACTCGGCCTGGTCACCGGCATCGTGGGTGGCATCGTCACCGGACTCCTGCCCGGCAGCAGCCTTCAGGTTTCCGGGCCCGCCGCGGGCATGACCGTGCTGGTCTTCGAGGCCGTCAGCGAGTTCGGCGTGGCCGCGCTCGGTGTGATCGTGCTGTTCGCCGGTCTGCTCCAGCTCGCCATGGGCTTTTTGAAGATTGGCCGCTGGTTCCGGGCGATTTCCGTCTCCGTCGTCGAGGGCATGCTCTGCGGTATCGGTCTGGTGATCATCGCCGGGCAGATCTACGCGGCGGCGGGCCTGAAGGCCCCGGAGACCGGCATCGGCAAGATCGTGGGGCTGCCGGGGGCGTTCGCCGACGCCCTGGGCAGCACCGAGGCTCTGGCCTCGTTCGCGATCGGCGCGGGCACCATCGCCGTCATCGTGCTGTGGAAGAAGCTGCCGCAGGCCGTGCGGTCCGTGCCGGGCGCCCTCGCGGCGGTGGTCCTGGCCACGGTCGCCGCCATGGCCCTCGACCTCCCGGTCGCGACCGTCCAGGTGGATGGTCTGCTCGGCGTCATCCAGCCGCCCGGAGCCGAAGCTTTCAGTGAGCTGGCCGGCCCGGCCGTCTGGGGCACGATCATCGCGTTCGCGTTGATCGCCTCGGCGGAGAGCCTGTTCAGCGCGGCGGCCGTGGACCGGCTGCACGACGGTCCGCGCACCGAGTACAACAAGGAGATGATCGCCCAGGGCGCGGGCAACACCGTGTGCGGTGTGCTCGGCGCGCTGCCGATGACCGCGGTGATCGTGCGCAGCTCCGCCAATGTCGCCGCGGGTGCGAAGACCAAGGCGTCCCGTGTGTTGCACGGCGTGTGGCTGCTGCTGTTCGCCGCCGCGATGCCGTGGGCCCTGGCCCTGATCCCGCTGCCCGCCCTCGCCGGCATCCTGGTGCACGCGGGCTGGAAGCTGATCCCGTTCCGCCAGGTCGTGGCGCTGTGGCGCAGCCACAAGGGCGAGGCGCTGATCCTCGTGGTCACGGCCGTGTCGATCGTCGCGGTGAACATGTTCGAGGGCGTCCTGATCGGTCTGGCCCTGGCCGTCGTCAAAGCCGCCTGGGAGGCTTCACACGTGAAGCTGGAGGTCATAGACAAGAGCGCCGGTCCCATCCAGGTCTACCTGTCGGGTAACGCCACTTTCCTGCGGCTGCCGAAGATCCTCGACAGCCTGGAGGCGCTGCCGCAGGACCGCCCGGTCGAGCTGGACCTGTCCGGCCTGCACCACCTCGACCACGCCTGCCGCACGGCCCTGGAGTCCTGGGCGGAGCGGCACAGCGCGGTCGGCACGGAACCGGTGAAGGTCACCGAGCCGGTGAAGGCCACATCCGCCGAGAATGCCCCAGCGAACACCTGGCACCGCTGAGCAGCGGGGGCGGTGCACACGCTGGCCGTGGCGTCCACGAACTCCTCGTGTGCGGCTTCGGCGCTGACCGCGGGCACCTTCGGCAGCAGACGGTGCTCGACGAGCTCGCGGCGACCGCTCCAGTCGTGGCCGTCGATTTGGAAGCGGACCCGCACGCCCGCTACAGCTCGTACAGCACCTTGCCGCCGGCTCACAGGCCCGTGACGGCCTGCCCGGTGAGGGCTTGGGCGATCTGACAGAGCTGGCCGCCGCGCGACGCCCTGACGAGCACAGCGTCACAGGGACGGAGGATGGATTCGAGGTAGGCGGCAGCGGTGGCGTTGTCGCCTACCAGCGCAATGTCCGGCACCCCCGCCGCGCCTGCCGAGAGGGCCAGTTGCTTGGCGAGGTCTCCGCCGACTGCCACGATGAGATTGACGCCGCTCTCGGCCGCGAAGCGGCCGATCTCGCGGTGGGCTTCCACCGCCTCGTCGCCCAGCTCAAGCATCTCTCCGAGGACGGCGATCCGCCGGCCGCCTGCGGCCTCGGTGGTGTCGCCGTCAGCCTCGGTCATCAGCATTCTCCGTTGTGAATCAGGGGCGCGAAGGTGATCGCGCGGCCGGTGTGGGAATGGGACAGACGGCTGAGGGGAACGCGATCGTGCGTCTGGCCCCACGATGACGGGTCTCGGAAGAGGACCACCGGGTCGGGGCCGTCCTCCATCTTCGAGCGTTCAGGAAGCCCGCAAGGCGCTCGGCTGGCGCGGCTCAAGCGCGGAGACGAACCTCGGGTTCGCCGCGTCCGTGCCCGTTTCGGGAAGGCGGCCTGATGGCGGGACGCAAGCCGCAGCGGCGTCGCGAGTTCGGCACGGTACGCAAGCTCGCTTCCGGCCGGTGGCAGGCCCGCTACCTCGGCCCGGACGGACAGCGGTACACCGCACCGGAGACGTTCGACAGCAAGTCGGACGCCCAGGACTGGCTCAACCTCACCCGCGCCGACATCGAACGCACCCACTGGCGTGATCCCGATGCCGGCGCGGTCAACTTCGAGAAGTACGCACTGCGATGGATGGAGGAGCGCGGCCTGGCCCCGCCCACGCTCGACCGCTACGACGGCCTGTTGCGCCTCCACATCCTGCCGACCTTCGGCGGCGAGGACCTGGACGAGATCACCCCGCCCTCCGTCCGCACGTGGCGAGCCGAGCGCCTGAAGGCGACCGGCGCCACCACGGTGGCCAAGTCGTACCGCCTGCTGAAGGCCATCCTGCAGACGGCGGTAGACGACGACCTCCTGCGCAGCAACCCCTGCCGTATCAAGGGCGCTGGCAAGGAGGAGGCCGACGAGCGCCCCACTGCCACCGTCGAGCAGGTCTTCGACCTGGCTGATGCCATGGGCCCGCGCTGGCGGTTGATGGTCCTGCTCGGTGCCTTCGCCTCGCTCCGCCCGGAGGAACTGGCCGAACTGCGCCGTCACAGTGTCGATCTTGGCGAATGCTCGTTGCGGGTCACGCTCGCCTCCCCGGAGCTGACCAATGGCAGGCGCGTCACGGGCGCCCCCAAGACCCGGGCGGGCAAGCGCACCGTCTACCTGCCTGACTTCCTAAAGCCAGAGCTACGCCGCCACCTGCAGTGGTTCGGCGAGAAAGAGCCGGACGGCCTCCTGTTCGTGGGCGAGAAGGGAGCGCCCTTCCGCCGCTCGACCTTCGGACGCAAGTGGCGCAAGGCGAGCCGTGTCCGCATGGCCGAGCCCGAGCGGACGAACGGCAGACGCGCTCCCGGCGAGACCAAGTCCGATGCGGGCGTTCGCACGTCGTCCTCCCCGCCTTCCTGCACAAGGAGGTGAAGCGGCACCTCGCTTGGTACGCCGAGAAGGGTCCCGAGGGCCTGGTCTTCGTCGGCGAGAAGGGCGCGCCCTTCAGGCGTACCTCCTTCGGTCGGAAGTGGCGCCGGGCTCGCGCGGTCGTCGGTCTCCCGGACGGCTTCCGTTTCTACGACCTCCGTCACACCGGGCACACCCTGTCGGCCCGCTCCGGTGCCACCCTCAAGGACACGATGGTCCGTGCCGGGCAGTCCTCCGAGAAGGCCGCGCTGATCTATCAGCACTCCGACGAGGAGCGGCAGCGGGAGGTGGCTGCCGGGCTTGACGACCTGGTGCGCGCCGAGCGTGCGAAGTGGCACACGGACGACCCCGCGCACCACAGCGAGGAGGCTGCCGAGGGCTAATGGTGCGGTTATGGTGCGCGACCGGGCCACCGGTCTAGACAACAAAGAACCCCCGGGTCTCTGACCTGGGGGTTTCACATGGAGCGGGTGACGAGAATCGAACTCGCGCTCTCAGCTTGGGAAGCTGATGTTCTACCATTAAACTACACCCGCGTAAGACGCCGACCGGAGTCGGTGTCCGAATGCTCGCCCACTCTACCTCATGCCAGGCCTCCGGTGTTCAAGCCGCGAGGCCTGAGGGCGTTTCAGGGGGTGGGATCAGGCTGCGGGTGACCGGAGTTGGGGCGTACGGTGGAGGCGTGGGCGAGGGTCCGGGCGGGACCGGGGTGCCGCCTGGAGGGCCGTCCCTTTGATCCCGTACTGTGGCTTTTGTCGTCAGGCAAGCAGCAGCCGGACGCGGCTCTTGGGGAAGGGACTCTTGGACTTGATGGAGCGCACCGTCGTCCGTTGTGCGGATGGGCACGTGTTCACCACCGCTTCGTTCCCGATGCAGCAGGCCGAGCGGCTCGGCCCGGGCCGGCTGCTTCGGTGTCCGCGATGTGCGCGGCTCCGGAGCGTCGTGCCCGTGAGCTACGAGAAGCGGTAGCGGCAGGGCCGCCAGAAGCACGCAGGCAGGCGCGCGGAGTCGTCCGATTGTGGTCGCTCCGCGCGCCTTGCGTATCCTCGGGGCGTGCTTCTCTCAGACAAGGACATCCGGGCCGAGATCGACGCCGGACGAGTACGGATCGATCCGTATGACGACGCAATGGTGCAGCCGTCGAGCATCGACGTGCGGCTGGACCGCTACTTCCGGGTGTTCGAGAATCACCGCTACCCCCACATCGACCCCGCCATCGAGCAGGCCGATCTGACCCGGCTCGTCGAGCCGGAGGGGGACGAGCCGTTCATCCTGCACCCCGGGGAGTTCGTCCTCGCCAGTACCTACGAGGTCATCTCGCTGCCCGACGATCTCGCCTCCCGGCTGGAGGGGAAGAGCTCGCTGGGGCGGCTCGGGCTGGTCACCCATTCCACCGCCGGGTTCATCGATCCCGGGTTCAGCGGGCACGTGACCCTGGAGCTGTCCAACCTCGCCACCCTGCCCATCAAGCTGTGGCCGGGGATGAAGATCGGGCAGCTGTGCATGTTCCGGCTCAGCTCGCCCGCCGACTTCCCGTACGGGAGCGAGCGGTACGGGTCGCGGTACCAGGGACAGCGGGGGCCGACCGCCTCCCGGTCCTTCCTCAACTTCCATCGGACCCAGGTGTGAGCGGCCAGCGCGTGAGTGACGTCCGGGAGAACCTGACCTACGAGCAGTTCGGCGTCGCCGTGCGCGAGCTCGCGCGGACCATCGCCGACGACGGGTACGAGCCCGACATAGTGCTCAGCATCGCCCGCGGCGGTGTCTTCGTGGCCGGCGGGCTCGCCTACGCCCTCGACTGCAAGAACATCCACCTCGTGAACGTGGAGTTCTATACGGGTGTGGGGACCACCCTGGACATGCCCGTCATGCTCGCTCCCGTCCCCAATGTGATCGACTTCTCCGAGAAGAAGGTGCTGATCACCGACGACGTCGCCGACACCGGCAAGACGCTCAAGCTGGTCCGCGACTTCTGCCTCGACACCGTCGCCGAGGTGCGCAGCGCTGTCATCTACGAGAAGTCCCAGTCGCTCGTGAAGTGCGAGTACGTGTGGAAGCGGACCGACGACTGGATCAACTTCCCGTGGAGTGTTCTGCCTCCGGTACATAGGTCCGGCGATGCGCCGAAGGAGAACAAGGAAGCGCTCTGACCTGCGACTCTCCGCCCAGTGGCGTGTCTTGAGATCCCTCGGAGTCACCCGAGGGATTTCGTGCGTGTTGGCCACCTTCGGGGTGTGGTTGCTGACATTGGCTGCTGTACAGCCGAGGTCTGGTGAGGTCTACTCAGGGCGTTGATCCGCACCAGGCGTATGGCCATCCAGGCGGCAGCACATGCCCTCCTGGAATGCGAGCCGCCAGATGGGTGCATTATTAGCCATCCTTCGTGGCGCCTCTCAGGGAGATCTGCATGCCAGCTATGAACAGCACGCTGGGCCGACGCCCCCGAAGAGCGACGACAGCCGTCGCGGGCGCGGCCGTCGCGCTCATTGCACTGGCCGGATGCGGCTCTGGCGCAAGTGACACGAAGGACGCCGAGGAGAGCGGCAAGGCGCGTAGTTCCAAGCCGGCGGCAGCCGGCGCATCGAACAGCGGTGGCGGGTCGCGCGGCGCCGAGGCCGCCGCGCTTGTTCACAAGGCAATCGACGCAACCTTCGATCAGGAGTACCTGAGCTCGACCCGGCGTACGAAGACCGAGGGGACAACCACCCAGCGTATTGCCCTGAGCGGGGACAAGGCGGCATGCGAAGCACACTCCCGAAAGGGGCCCGCCTCCCTCGACTTCATCGTCACCGAGTCCGCGCTGTATTCGCGAGGTAGCAAAGAGGCCCTCGAACTGTCACCCGAAGCCAAAGAAGATCCCGTACGGGTGGAGGTGATGGCTGACCGGTGGGTGAAGCGTGGCGCCGCCACGTACGAGGTCATGGGTGAAATGTGCAAGTCAACGACCCGCCGGACCTGGCTGGAGAAGCGCATTCCTTCCCTGGAGCATCTTGCTGAAGAAAACCCAAGTCAGCAGTCGGTGAAGGTGCAGCAGCGATCCGCCATCAAACTAACGTACGAACGTGCGGGGGGTCCGCTGGAGTTCTACATCGCCGCTGAGGGCAGCCCTCTCCTTCTACGGGTCACTTGCCCGGCCACGGATCTCGATGAATCGTTCAGCGACTTCGGCGAGCCCTTCCGCGTGGTCGCGCCGTCTGGCGCGGTCTCGGAGCTGCAGATGGCACGAGAGGTTCTCGCGGCTCAGTGAGCTTCTCCGCACCCAGCGATCACGCGTCGTAGCGCGTCGGTAACCTTGGCCTGATCCGTGGAGCCGCCCGTGGTGCGCCGGGCCGACCAGGTGCTCGACGCCTGACATCAAGAGGCTGCAAAAGGCTTCAAGAGACACGAGAGACACGAGAGACACCGAGAAAAGGGGCTCCCCCTCCGGGGAGCCCCTTTCTCACGCCGTGCAGAGCCTCAGACCGTGCCCAGCTTCACGATCGACAGCAGCGCGATCAGCTGGATCGCCGACGCGCCCAGCGCCTTCGGCCAGGGCAGGTCGTGGGAGCGGCTGACCATGAGGGTCAGCAGCGCGCCGCCCGCGATCCAGGTGGCCCAGCCCAGCAACTGCACGAACGTCGCGTCGCCGCCGGCGAACATCGCGAAGACCAGGCGGGGTGCGTCCGTGATGGACATGATCAACATGGACAGGCCGACCGTGGGCTGCCAGGCGCCGTCGCCGCCGAGCTGGCGGGCCAGGGTGTGGGTGACCACGCCGAGGATGAACGCGCTGATCACCATCGCGACCGCCGTCGTCAGGACGATGGGGACGGCGTTCGAGAGTGTGGCGTTTATCGCATCCTTGCGGGCGCCGTCGAAGCCGAAGACGGCGAGCAGACCGTAGAGGAACGTGACGATGAGGGCCGGGCCCCACATCGAGTAGTCCCGCATCTGGAGGAACGTCTGCCTGGGGGCGAGGACGATGCCCCTGAGCAGGGCCTTCCAGTGCAGGCGCGGGCCGACCGGGCCGGGCGGCGGGGCGGCCGAGCCGGCGCGGTAGGTGTCGCCCTGGATGTAGGGGTCATCGCCGACCGCGAAGGCCTGGGTGTGGCCCGGGTTGTTCGCCGCGTACGGGTCGGGCGGGCCCTGGGGGCCGGGCGGGTACGCGCCGTCGCCGAAGTACTCCGGCTCGCCCTGGTCGCCGTAGCCGCCGCTGGGCCGCGCGGCGGTCGGCTGCGGCCAGGTGGGGCCGCCGCCGTTGCCGTACGGCGGCTGCTGCGGGTACGGCTGAGGCGGCGCCGGCGGGTAGCCGTACGACGGTCCCTGCGGCGTCTGCTGCCCGTACGGAGGGTTTTGCGGTCGCGTCTGAGGAGCGCCGTTGTTCCGGCCGCGTCCGATCCTGAATCCAGCCACGTCTTCGAACGTACCTGGTCCCGCGCGGTGGTGTGCCGGGCCCGGGCTTCCCGGCCCGGCTTTGCGGCCGAGCTGTGACATCCCTTAGGGGGTAAGGGCCTTGGGCGTCCGTGGGCGGTCAGGGTTCCGCCGTACGGGCAGCACCACGGCCGCTCGCGGCGGCGTCAGCCGAGCATGTCCTGGCCAAGCCTCAGGTAGCCGGTCGTCGACATGCCCAGCGAGCCGGGTCCGAAGCTGACCGTGTTCTTCGTCGTCACGCCCGAGGCCGAGCCGCGCAGGCTGTAGACGGCGCCGGAGGGGTGGTTCTCGCCGTCGGAGCCCACGGACAGGTCCGCCTTGCCGTCGCCGTTGAGGTCGGACAGGCGTACGGACGCGCCGAAGCGGTCGGCGGTCTCGGCGGTGCCGGGGACGCCGGCGGTGTTCTGGGTGAACGCCTGGGCGCCGGTGGCGGTCAGGCCGGCGGCCGAGCCACGCAGGACGGTGACGCTGCCGGCGATCTCGGCGGTGCCGATGGTCTCGTGGAGCGTGCCGACGGCCAGGTCGCCGTAGCCGTCGCCGTTGACGTCGGCGATGGAGAGGGCGTTGCCGAACCAGTCGCCTTCCTCGTCGGCGCCCGGGACCCCGGCGGTGTCCTGGTCGATCGTGGTCTGGGGCTGGGTACGGACGCCGTTCGCGCTGCCGAGGTACGCGCTGACGGAGCCGCCGAGGCTCTTGCCGTCGCCGCCGTACGCCGCCGAGACGACGTCGTCGTAGCCGTCGCCGTTCAGGTCGCCGACGGTCGCCAGCTCCCAGCCGCCGTTCTTGAGGAACGTCTGGTAGGTGAGGCCGGAGGCGGAGCCGAGGTAGATCATGTTGCCGTCGTCGTACGTCGACGCCTCGCTGCCCGTGACGACCAGGTCGTCGGTGCCGTCGCCGTTGAGGTCGCCGGCCGAGAGGTGCTGGGCGCCGTAGATGCTGCTGCCGGTCTGGAGGCCGGTGGCGAGTTCGTGGCGGGACCCGGGGCCGGAGGCCTTGGTGAAGCCCTCGTGGATCCAGATGTCGCTGCCGGTGCTGCCGACGGCGAGGTCGGGGCGGCCGTCCCCGCCGAAGTCGCCGACGGTGAGGGACATGCCGTACTCGTCGTGGGCCGGCACGGCCGGGTCGGGGACGCCGCGACCGCCGGACAGGCCGCTCTTGCCGCCCCAGACGACCGTGACGGAGCCACCGTCGGCGTCGGATCCGACGTCCTTGCCGACGCTGCCGATCACGAGGTCGGCGTACCCGTCGGCGTTGAGGTCGCCGGAGGTGAGGGACTTGCCGAAGCGGTCGCCCTGCTCGGCGGTGCCGGGGATGCCGGCCGTGTCCTGGGTGAGGACGGTGCGGCGGGCGGCGCCGATGCCGCTCGCGGAGCCGTAGGTGACGACGACGGCGCCCGCGTCGGTCTTGCCGCCGACCGGGGTGTAGGGGGCGGCGGTGGCGAGGTCGCGGTAGCCGTCGCCGTTGAAGTCGTCGGCGTACTTGGCGGGGGCCGCGGCGGCCGACGGTACGGCGGTGAGGAGGGCGGCGCCCAGCGCGGCCGCGGTGGTCAGGGCCGCGAGGGTGTGGGGGGTGCGGGGTGGCATGCGGGGTCCTTGCGGTTGAGGCGAGTCGAGTCGGGTGGGGCCGTGCGGGACGGCGCGGTGCGGGGTCGGATCTCGTCGCGCCGGTCTGGGCAGGTGGCCCGGGCGGGATCGGGCCCGGGCCACCTGGCCGGTTGGGCCCGGGCCGGCCCGGTTTCCGGCAGGTCAGTCGGGAAGCGACCCGCCGAGCTCCGGCAGGATGATCGCTCCGGTCTTCGTCGGCACCGTGCCCGTGCCCCGCATCAGCAGCGCGCCGTTCGCCGCGCCCACGGCCAGGTCCGCCTTGCCGTCGGCGGTCAGGTCGCGCAGGCGGACGGTGTAGCCGAAGGCGGCGTGGGAGTCGGCCGGACCCAGGACCGTCTGGGCGATCCAGGAGGAGCGGGCGCCGCTGAGGCCGCCGGAGCCGCCGCGGAAGACGTGGACACCGCCCTGGTCCTGAAGGCCCTCGACGTCCTCGTGCGGCACGCCGACCGCGAGGTCCGCGTAGCCGTCGCCGTTGGCGTCGGCGGCCGAGATCGCGTAGCCGAAGTCGTCGCCCGCCTCCGGGCTGCCGGAGACGCCCGAGGTGGCCTGGGTGACCGTGGTCGACGTGCCCGGGCCTGACGCCGTGCCGCGCCAGATCGTGACCGCCCCCTTGCCGTTGTCCTTGTCGGGCACACCGAGGGCGATGTCGCCGTAGCCGTTCTTGTCGAAGTCGCCGACGACCGGGCTCGGGTAGAGGCCTTCCTGCCGGTCACTGAGGGTCCTGGAGGCGCCCGCGGCGAGGCCGGAGGACGTGCCCTTGAGGAACCAGGCGCGCTCGCGGATGTCGCTGCCGGTGATCTCCGTGCCGATCACCACCAGGTCGGTCCTGCCGTCCCCGTCGACCTTTCCGGCCCCGAGAGCGGTCGAGTACCAGCCGGACTCCTTGTCGATCTCGCTGACCTTTCCGGTCGTGCCGGACTTGGTGAACGGGCCCCGGTACAGCCACGTCTCCCCGCCGCCGATCACGGCCAGGTCGGGCGAGCCGTCGCCGGTGAAGTCGCCCATGGCGAGGTCGCGGCCGAAGTAGCTGCCCGCGCCGCCGACGGGCGTGAGGTTCGTGCCGCCGGACAGGCCGGACTTCGAGCCCCAGACGACGGTGACCGTGCCGCGGTAGTCGTCGCTGCCCACGTGCTCCATGGAGTTGCCGACGACGAGGTCCGCGTAGCCGTCCTTGTTGAGGTCGGCGCTCGCGAGGGACTCGCCGAACTGGTCGTCCTCCTCACCGGCTCCGGGGATGCCGGCGCTGTCCTGGTGGAGGAACTTCGGGTGGGCGGTGTCGAGGCCGGTGGCGGTGCCGTACACGACGGTCACGGTGCCGCCCTTGCGGTCGACGTCGTTGTAGCCGCCGTAGGCGAGGTCCCGGCGGCCGTCGCCGTTGAAGTCGTCGTAGTGCCCCGCCACCGCCGCGGAGGCGGGGCCGGTGAGGAACACGGGGGTGACGCCGGTCGCCAGCAGGGCGGCGACCAGGGCGGTCGTGGTGGATCTGCGCATGAGGTCTCCTGGTGGGTCAGCCGATGAGGCCGGTGCCGAAGGCGCCGTAGGAGCGGGGCTGGCCGAGGCTGCCCGGGCCGAAGGAGCGGGCGCCGTCGGTCACGGGGCCGGTGGCCGAGCCGCGCAGCGTCGTGATCGCGCCGATGCCCTCGTCCTCGAAGCCGGCGGTGATCGTGAACTCGGCGCGGCCGTCCTTGGTGACGTCGGCCAGCAGGACGTCCGAGCCGAAGTAGTCCATGGCCTCGGCGGTGCCCGGGACACCGGCGGTGGCCTGGGTGAGGGTGCGGGCGCCGGTGCGCGAGACGCCCGAGGCCGAGCCGTTCATCAGGACCGTGGAACCGGAGTCCTCAAGGGTGCCGACGTCCTCGAAGATGACGCCGATGGCGAGGTCGCCGTAGCCGTCGCCGTTGGCGTCGCCGATGGAGACCGAGCTGCCGAAGCCGTCGTTCGCCTCGTCGGCGCCGGGGACGCCGGTGGAGGCCTGGGTCAGCTCGGCCATGGGGGCGTCGCCGTTGACCGGGCCGCCCTCGGAGCCGCGGATGACGACGACCCGGCCGCCGAGGGAGCCGCTGTGGTCGTCGTCCTTCGTGAAGACGTTGCCGAGGGCGATCTCGTCGTAGCCGTCGCCGTCGATGTCGCCGAGGGCGAGGGAGGTGCCGCCGTTCAGGGGGCGGGGGAGCGAGGTGTCCGGGCCGGTGGGGGAGCCGAGGTAGGCGACGCCCTTGGACCAGCTGCCCGACTCGGCCGAGTCGAGGCGGACGCGGTAGGTGAGGACCAGGTCCGACCGGCCGTCGCCGTTGGTGTCGCCGGCCTTCATGGCGTCGACGCTGTACGCCGTCTCGGGCGTGTTGATCTTCTTCGCGGCGCCGGTGGTGCCGGTCGTGGTGAAGCCGCCGCGCACGACGTAGACGTGGGAGGAGCCGGTGCCGACGGCCAGGTCCGTCTTGCCGTCGCCGTCGAAGTCGCCCGCGGTCAGCAGCCGGCCCCAGTGGTCGTGCCCGGAGACCGCCGGGTCCTTGACCGAGGTGCCGTTCTTCAGGCCGCTCGCCGATCCCCACAGCACGGTGACGGAGCCGCCGTCGCCGTCGGTGCCGACGTCCTCGCCGGAGGAGCCGACCGCGAGGTCGGTGTAGCCGTCGCCGTTGAGGTCGGCCACGGCGAGCGCGTCACCGAAGGTGTCCTCGGCCTCGGCGGCACCGGGCACCCCGGCGGTGTTCTGGCTGACCACGGTCCGCTTGGCCGGGTCGAGGCCGGTGGCGCCGCCGTAGACCACGGCGACATAGCCGGCCATGCCCTTGCCGTCGACCTTGGCGTACGGGGCGGCGAAGGCGACATCGCCGTAGCCGTCGCCGTTGAAGTCGGCCTTCGGGCCGGCGGCGGGCGCGGCGCTGGCCGCCGTCACGGGCAGGGAGGCGAGCAGGCCGGTGGTGAGGGCCGTGGCCAGGAGGAGGGTGCGCTTGCGCATCTGAGTCCCAGGTGTTGTCGTGATCAGGAGTTGAGTGCGGTGCCGTAGCCCGGCGTGCCGGCCGTGGAGACGCCGGTCGTGCCCGGGCCGAAGCTGACGGAGCCGGTGGCCGTCGGGCCGGTGGCGGTGGAGCGCAGGGACCAGACCGCGCCGTCGCCGGCGTTCTCGCCCGGCGCGGAGACGGACAGGTCGGCGCGGCGGTCGCCGGTGTGGTCGGTGAGGGTCACGCGGGCGCCGAAACGGTCGCCCTTCTCCGAACTCCCGGGCACGCCCGCGGTGTTCTGGGTGTACGACGTCGCGCCCTTGGTGGTCAGGCCGGACGCCGAGCCGTACAGCACGGTGACGGCACCGGCGGCGGCGTTCTCGCCGGCGGCGCCGATCGCCAGGTCGGCGAACCCGTCGCCGTTGACGTCGCCGAGCGAGACGCCGCTGCCGAAGCGGTCGCCCTGCTCGGAGGCGCCGGGCACACCGGCGGTGTCCTGGGTGAGGCCGAGCGGGGCGCGGTTCGCGTCGAGGCCGCCGTCGGGTCCGCCGTAGACGACGGTGACCTTGCCGCCGAGGGCGCCCTCCGGGTCGGCGGACGTCTCCCGGTCGTTGCCCACGGCGATGTCGTCGTGGCCGTCGCCGTCGATGTCCCCGACGGCGGAGACGAACCCGGCGGGCAGTCGCTCCAGCCAGTCGACGTAGTTGCCGATCTTCAGGTCGGCCAGGGCGGTGGTCGCGGCACCGGTGTTCACGGCACGGCCGTGCAGGACCACCCGGGGGCGGCCGTCGCCGGTGACGTCGCCGGAGGAGAGGTGCGTGACGCCGTGCGAGGAGGACCACCAGTCGTTGCGCGAGCCCGAACCGCCGTTGGAGGCGCTCGTCCTGGTGATCGGGCCCGCCACGAGGGAGAGGGTGACCGGGCCGGTGGAGCCGACCGCGACGTCCACGTCCCCGTCGCCGTCGAAGTCACCGGCGGCCAGCGCCTGGCCGTACCGGTCGTAGTCGGTGCTGAAGAAGCTGAACAGCGAACGGGCGCCGGACAGGCCGGACTTCGCGCCCCAGACGATGGTGACCGTGCCGTCGTTGCTGTCGGTGCCGTCCTCGCCGGGCGTGCCGATCAGCAGGTCGGCGTAGCCGTCGGTGTTGAGGTCCGCGGAGGCGAGCGCGGAGCCGAAGGCGTCATCGGCCTCGGCGGCACCGGGCAGTCCGGCCGTGTTCTGGGTCAGGAGCGTGCGCGTGGAGCTCTTCGGCCCGCTGGTGCTGCCGTAGACCACCGACACGGCACCGGCCCTCGCCTGCCCGGCGACGGTGGCGCCCGGCGCGCCGATCGCGAGGTCGGTACGGCCGTCGCCGTTGAAGTCGTAGGGGGCGGCGGGCGTCGCGGCGTGCGCGGCGGGGGCGGAGAGGGTGAGGGCGAGCGGGGTCAGGGCCGCCGCGAGGACGGCGGCGGTGATACGGGTGCGCATGGGTGTACGTGCCTCGCAGGGGAGTTGACGGGGCGTCACGGAGCGACGGGGCGTCACTGTGCGACGACAGAACCGAGGTTGCCGTCCTTGAGGGAGACGGCGGTGGTGGTGATGCCCTGCGCCCCGCTCGTGGTCAGGCCGGAGGCGGAGCCGCGCAGGGTCCACAGGCCACCCGTGGAGTTCTCGCCGTCGACGCCGATCACCAGGTCCGCCTTGCCGTCCTTGGTCACGTCGGTCAGGCCGACCGCGGAACCGAACCGGTCCCAGGACTCGGCGGAGCCCGGCACACCGGCGGTGTCCTGGGTGTACGACTTCACTCCGCTGCTGGTCCTCAGGCCGGAGGCGGAGCCGAACAGCACGGTCACCGAGCCCGCGTCCTTCGCCGAGCCGACGTCCTCGCCCGCGGCGGAGACCACGACGTCGGCGTACCCGTCGCCGTTGATGTCGCCGGTGCTCACCGCCGTGCCGAAACCGTCGTAGGCCTCGCCCGCGCCGGGCACGCCCGCGGTGTCCTGGTGGACGACGGTCGGCTGCTGCGCCGGGTCGGGGCCGTTCGGGCCGCCGTACCAGACGGTGATCTGGCCGCCCTTGTGGCCGCCGGGCTTGAGGTCGTACGGGTCCGTGTGGTCGCCGAGGACGAGGTCGCCGTAGCCGTCGCCGTTGATGTCGCCGATCGAGCCGGGGTAGCCGTCGGCGTCCGGCAGCTCGGCCATCTTGTACGTCGTGCCGGTCCAGCGGAAGTAGTTGATCTGGCCGCCGGTGTCGCCGTCCACGTTGAAGGGGTAGACGCGCTCGGCCGCGCCGTCGCCGGTCATGTCACCCGCGATCACCTCGTACGTCGTGCCCAGCTCGCCGACGACGGAGTGGCTCTGCGGGCCGCCGGTGCGGGTGAAGGGGCCTCGGTAGATGCGGGTGTGGCTCTGGCCGGTGAGCGTGACGTCCGTGTCGCCGTCACCGTCGAAGTCGCCGGTCGCGATGCCCCGGGAGAAGCCGCCGTACTCGGACAGCGTCGACGGCTGCGGCAGGCCCTTGCCGCTGGTCAGGCCCGACGTGCTGCCCCACAGGATCGTGCCGGAGCCGATGCCGTCCCGGTCGCCGATGCTCTCGCCGGTGGCGCCGACGACGAGGTCGGAGTAGCCGTCCCTGTCCAGGTCGCCGGTGGCCAGGGCGGCGCCGAACACGTCGCCCGACTCGGCGGTGCCGGGCACGCTCGCGGAGTTCTGGGTGATGACGGCCTTGCGGGCGGCCGACACACCGGACGCCGAGCCGTACAGCACGACGACCGCGCCGGCGCAGGAGGCCGAGCCGACGTTGGAGCAGGGGGCGCCGGCCGCGACGTCCCGGTACCCGTCGCCGTTGAAGTCCCCGGCGAGGCCCGAGGGCGCGGCGGCGGCCGGGGTGATGGTGAGCAGGCCGGTGGTGAGTGTGGCGGCCAGGAGGAGGGTGCGCTTGCGCAAGGTGGGGCTCCGGGTGGGAAGCGGCGGGCCGGGCCTGAGGGCCGGTCCCGGGTGAGGAGAGCGGGGCGGCTCAGGCGGTGAGGCAGGCCTGTGGGGCGGAGTCCCGGTGTGTCGCCGTGCCGGTCGCGGGCACGGACAGCCCGCCCGTCGGCGTGGCCGGGCCGGTGGCCGTCGCGAGGGCGGGGCGCGGGTGCGGGCGCCCGTGGGGGCGTCGCCGGTGCTGTGGCTGGTGCTGATGCATGCGGGGGTCTCCTGCGGCATGCGGGATGCCTGGCGGGCATCCACAGTCGATGAGGCGCCGGGACCGTCCGTGTTCGCCGGGAGTTGTCCGGGCTCACGGGTGGTCGGCGATCAGGAGACCTGTGTGGGGACGTAAGGGTTGTACGTGAGTTCGGTTAATTCTTGAGGCGGAGGGGGCGGTTGGTGGGGGCGCCTGGGGGAGGGAGGCGCGGAGGCAGGGGATCAGCCGGTCGGCGTGGGCCGGTGGAGGCCCGGGGCACTCGGTCGGCGTGGGACGTGGGGTCCCGCGGGAGCCGGTCGGCGTGGGCCGGTGAGGGCCGGGATCAGCTCACCGGCATAGGCCGGTGGCGGCCCGAGGGCAGCCGGTCGGCAGGGCCGCGGGGCCGCGTGGCCTCGGGGGCCTGGGCGGCTCAGCCGGGCGGCACCGGCCGGTACCGCACGTCGACCGCCGCCTTGCGGTCGTCCCCGACGAGCAGCTCCAGCCCTACGGGCGCACCCCCGGGGTTGTCGAACAGCCGGATGCCGTCGCCGAGCAGCACGGGCACGATGTGCAGGTCGATCTCGTCGATCAGCCCGCGTTCCAGGAGCTGCCGGCCGATGGTCGGCGAGAACACCTCGACGTTCTTCCCGTCGGCGGCCTCCCGCGCGATCCGGAGTGCCTCGGCGACGTCGCAGCTCAGGAAGGTCACGCCCGGGGTGGGCTGCGCGTCGTCCGGATGATGCGTGAGCACGAAAAGGGGTCCCTGCCAGGCGCCGCCGTAGATCCCGGTGGGGTCGGGGTAGGCGTCCCAGCCGGCCCGGCCGCCCAGCACGGCGCCGGTCGTCTCGGCGTACTCCTCGACGAGGCCGGGGCGGAAGGTCGCCCCCGTCATCCAGTCCATCGTGTGATTCGGCCCGGCGACGAACCCGTCCAGGGACATCGAGAAGTGCCAGAGCACCTTGCCGGCGGCGGTCTGCGGTTCCATCTCGTCCATGGCGGTCGACCTCTCCTGGTACGTGGTCACGGCTGCTTGCGGACCCGGTAGCGCAGGTGCAGCACGCGGTCGCCCTGGATCACGGTGTGCGGGTCCTCCAGCAGGTACTGGGCGTCCACCGACCCGAAGTACCGCTTGCCCGAGCCGAACACCACCGGCACGACGTCCATGGCCACCTCGTCGACCAGACCGAGCGCGAACGCCTGTCCGCCGACGTCCCCCGCCGCCACGCCGACGTCCCGGTCCTCCCCGGTCAGCTCCTTGGCCTTGGCGATGGCCTCCTCCACACCGCCGACGAAGTGGAACGGCGCGTCCGGGTGCCAGCCCTGGGGCCGGGGCCGGTGCGACACGACCACCAGGTGCTCACCGGCCGGCGGCACGCCGCCCCACCCGTCGGTCATGTCGAACACATGCCGCCCGACCACCAGCGTCCCGATCCTCGCCATGGTCGGCCGCACGTAGTCGGCGGAGACCTTCGACACCTGGGCGTACTCGCTGAGCTGGACATCGCCGTTGCCGTACCAGTCGAAGAGAGGACCGACCTGATCGTCCGCGCCGGCGATGAAACCGTCCACGGAGACGACGTTGTGCATCACGACGGTGGTCATCGCGGCTCCTATGGGTTCGGGGCCGGGAGCGGCCCTTGTGTATCCATAGACCGCAGGCAGGCCGGAAACTCATCGCACGGGCGGTGCGTGACGGTCAGGCGTTCAGCAGGTCCTTGGAACCGGCACGATGACGACCACCCTTCGGCAGTGCCGTCTTCGCCGTCAGACCGCGCGACTGCCAGGCGTTGTCGCGGAGCTTGAACAGGGCCCAGTACCGCGTCGGGCACAGCAGCACGATGTTCATGAACACGGCCGCCGGAGTGCCGACGAGCCAGGATCGCCAGCGCTGGCGCGTGGTCATGTCCGGCCGCATGAGGACGTACAGGCCGGACTGGCCGTAGCGCACCACCAGGTACACGGCGAGGTAGACCAGGGCGATGCCGGGGTTGTGGTACCGCCCGCCCAGGGTCATGAGCGTCATGACGACGATCCAGGCCAGCATCACCGGTGTGATGACGAGCTGGAGCAGTCCGAAGGTCGGCGAGATGAGCTGCTTCAGCGACAGCCGTGCGTACACGAACGGCAGCATCCACCACCACGACCGGGCCCAGCGCAGCCGCTGTCGGTAGGTCTTCTTCAACGTCGTCGGCATGTCGGTGACGACTCCGGCCTCGTTGACGGCCACGACCTCGCCGCGCATGAGCGCCCGCAGGGCCAGCCAGCGGTCGTCGCCGGTGCCGCACTCCACCTCGTAGGCGTCGAGGTGGTCGTAGAGCAGCTCGGCCCGGTAGAGCGCCAGCGCTCCGGAGGTCGTCTCCAGGGCTCCGAGCATGGAGCGCGAGGAGCGCATCATCACGCAGGAGGTGCCGATGTCGATGTCCGCTGCCCGGGAGACCCAGGTTTCCTCGAAGTTGCGGATGTAGATCATGCCGGTGGTGGCCTGGATCCGCGGGTTGCTCATGGCCCGCAGCTGCTGTTCGAGCGCGTCCGGGAAGGGCTCGCCGTCGGAATCGATGGTGAGCACGTAGTCGAAGTGCTTGTTCTGCTCCTGGAGATGCCGCAGCACGGTGACCTGCGCCCCGCGCTTCCCCTTGTTCTCCTGTCGGTGCCAGAAGACCCGGGGGTGCTCGAAGGGTTCCACGGGGTGCTGCTGAGAGCCGTCGTCGATGACGTGGATCTCGTCGACCGGGTGCGTCTGGGCCAGCAGCGATCGCACCGTGCGGTGCAGGTTCTCCGAGGGCTCCTCGAAGGCCGGGACGATCGCCACCGTCCGGCCCGGAGCGACCGGGAGGTGGGTGAAGGACCGGCCCTTCAGGAACGAGACGAGGCAGAGCACGATCACCGTCATGCCCAGCCACCAGTAGAACGTGAGGACCGGGCTCTTCGACTGGAGGTGCACCACGACGGTGGCAGCGGCCAGAGCCGCCACCACCACGGCGGTCACCACAGTGAGTCTCCCCCGTGACGCGGGGGCCTGCGTGGTGCTCAAGCGGTCACTCGCTTGCCGCGGGTCGCCGTGCGGAACACCGCGACGCCGCCGATCACGAGGAGCATGGCTCCCAGCACGATCCACCCGAGTGCGGTTCCGCCGGTGGCGGCCAGGGCGGCTCCGCCGGTGGCGGTCCCGATCGCGGCGCCCACACCGTTCTGTCCGTACATGTTGTCCCTCTTTCCTTCCGGGGCTCTCTAGAGCCGTTCGATGTGGGGTGCGGCGGCCATGACGCCACGGGTGTCGAGCACGTAGGCGGCCTCGGCGGCGAGCCGGACGAGGTCGAACTCGCCGTGCGGGGTGAGCAGGACGACGGCGTCGAAGTCGGCGACGGTCGCTGATGCGGTCGTTGTCCCGAAGGGAATCTCCCGGCAGCCGCTGTCCGCCACCGGCAGATAGGGGTCTACGACGGTGACGTCCGCCCCCATCGCCCGCAGCCGGTCGGTGACTTCGACGGCCGGCGACTGGCGGGCGTCCGAGGTGCCCGGCTTGTAGGCGGCACCGAGCGCGAGGATGCGCGCCCCGTGCACGCTCCGCCGGAAGCGCCGGCTGAGGGAGTCCTGAAGCCGGCGCACGACATAGTCCGGCTGACTCTCGTTGATGTCCTGCGCCAGCTCGATGAGCCGGAACGTCTGCCCGTGCCGTGCCTTGACGTGATGGCTGAGGTAGACCGGGTCGATGGGCAGGCAGTGTCCGCCCACGCCGGGCCCGGGCAGGAACCGGGTGAACCCGAAGGGCTTGGTCGCGGCCAGCTCCAGCGTGTGCCACACGTCGACGCCCAGCGTGTGGGCCATCCGTGAGAGCTCGTTGACCAGGGCGATGTTGACGTGCCGGTAGGTGTTCTCGAACACCTTGGCCAGCTCGGCCTCTTCGAGCCCCGAGGCGGGCACGGTGACGTCGGTGACCGTGTCGTAGAAGTCCTTCACGCGCCGCAGACAGCCCTCGGTCAGTCCGGCGACGATCTTCGGTGTGTTCTCCAAGCGCCAGTCGGCGTTGCCCGGGTCGATGCGCTCGGGACTGAACCCGACGTGGAAGTCCCGGCCGGCGACGAGCCCGGAGCCCTCCTCCAGCAACGGTATGAGCACGTCACGGGTCGTGCCGGGATGGGTGGTCGACTCGAGCACGACGGTGGCACCCGGCTCGATCCACTCCGCGAGCACGCGGCCGGCGTCCCGTACGCAACTCAGGTCGGGCGCGCGGTCGGTCAGCGGAGTGGGCACGGTGATGACCGCGACGTCGAAGCCCTTGAGGTCCTGCGGGTCGGCGGTGGCGTTGTACGCACCTGAACCCAGCACCGCCCGGAGCCGGTCGTCGCCGATGTCCTCGACATACGACGCCCCCGCGGCCAGCGCCTCGCAACGCGTCCGGTCGGGCTCGTAGCCGGTCACGGTATGACCGACCTCGGCGGCCCTCACGGCCAGGGGCAGGCCGACATAGCCCTGCCCCAGCACACATATGTGCATGGTGGATTCCTCACCCCTGAAGTACGTCCGCCTGTTCCTGAGGCAGGCGGCCGTGGCGTGGTACTGCGTGAGAAGCGGTGTGGGAACGGCACCATCACCGCATCACCGGCCTGCCAGGGCCCCCTGCCCGAGCGTGCGCAAAGCGCAACCAGCGATCTTCACAAACCCCCCTTATTTGTGGACCTTCATGGTTCAACAAGGATTCGCTGAACGGAACCCTCTTTACTCATTCGATATCTGTGAAGTGTTGCGGGGCTGATGGGCGTTGCGGGGTGAGGCTTGGCCAAGTGGCCCCTGGGCCTCGTGAGTGATCTTCACATTTCACGGGTTGGCGAGCCTGCGTTTGCAGTCTCCGGCGAATGCACTCGCGAATAACGCGCGCCTCTTGTGCGCCCCCCTTGTACCACCCCCGCGACTCATCACCGGTTACCCGTGGTTATCCCAGGCGGCAGGGAGGGCGTTCCGCATCGGTGACCCACCGCCGGGGCGGCCGGGCTGTGCGACGTCGTAACGCTCATGCCACTTCTCCCAGTTCATGGGCGCGGTCATACGGGGGCTGCAAATCAGCGGCGATGACGGCCCCCGCCTGGGAAGCTGCTGATCATGACAATCCCCTTACCACCGCACCCCACCGGCCTCCCTTACCACCGCATGGGCCACTGCACCGGCCGTCACAGCTGGTGGCGGCCAGTGCTCGGCACTCTGCTGGCTCTTGGTGTGTACGTCGTGCTCAGCCTCTTGCTGTTCGCCCTCTCCTACGGTTTCGGGGCAGCGGCCGGGCTCCGTGAACTGCCGGACGGGGGCTACGACTTCGGCCTACTCGTCAACACGGCCCTGGACCTGACCTTCATCGCGGTTGCCCTGCCCGTGATCCTGCTGGCCGTATGGTGGCCAGGGCGGCGACCGCCCGGCACCCTGTCGTCGGTCGGCGGACGGCTGCGGTGGCGCTGGCTGGTCCGGTGTCTGCTCGCCGCGGTGCTCCCCGTGACCGTGCTGGCGGTGTCCGTCGTCCTCCTGCCTGACAGCGGAAGCGACTCGGGGGAGTCCGTCGTATGGGTGGGCTGGCATTCGTTCCTCACCTCGCTGGTCGTGCTGGCCGTCTTCGTCCCGGTGCAGGCCGCGGCCGAGGAGTACGTCTTCCGGGGCTGGCTGACGCAGGCGGTCGGCGCCTTCGTCCGTTCTCCGTGGTTCGCGGTGATCCCGCAGGCCGTGCTGTTCGCCGCCGCCCACGGCTGGGGCACCAGGTGGGGCTTCATGGGCCTGCTGGTCTTCGGTCTGGTCTGCGGTTGGCTGACCATCCGTACCGGCGGCCTGGAGGCTGCCGTCGCCCTGCACGTCCTGAACAACCTGCTGGCCTTCGGCGTCGCCGCCGCGATCGTCGACGGGCTGTCGTCCGACGAGACCGCTGCCGACTCATCCTGGCAAGTCGGCCTCGTGGACGTGGCAACGACCCTGATCTACGCCGCGATCGTGCTGTGGCTCGCCCGACGCCACCACCCCCAGCGCCTCTCACCGCCGGTGTCCGGGGCCGCCTCATCGCACACGCCTCACCTGCAACCGCAGGGCGCTACGACGCTCAAGGCCACGCCCGGCCACGCCGGCAGTGACGTCCCGCCTTCACCATGGCCGTAGCCGTGGCTGACGGGGATGTCCGGCGTCCGGGCAGTTGCGGAATGCCTGTCTGCGGACGAGTAATGGTCAAGGCCTGTGGACGAGGAGTGGTTGGCTGTCGGCAGACGGATGGGCTTGAGTCTCCAGTAGGAGACGGGATTCCTGTGCAAGGCCGGGGAGTCGGAGGAGCGGATCACGTCCGTGACGTCCTGGCAGGACTCGCCGTACCTCACCGGTGCCGAGCGTGCCGCGCTGGCACTCGTGGAAACGGCGCTCCAGCCGTCCGCAGGCGGCGAGAGGGTCTCCGACGAGCTGTATGCGCAGGCCGCCGAGCATTATGAGCCCAAGGCGCTCGCCACGCTGATGTTCGCGATCAGTCAGGTCAGCTTCTTCAACTCCGTAGCGCTCATCGCCAAGCCGGTGCCCGGCCGGTCGTTCACCGACCCGTGGAAGTGAGCTACCGGATTGGTCTGGGGAGCACGCCGGTTCATCTTCGATGAGACGAAAGAGCAGCGGGCAACCTCCCCTGAGAACAGCTCACCGTTCGGTGAGACGGGTCAATGTCGTCCAGCAGGGAGCCGTCTCGCGTGGAGCCTTCGTCGTTGATTGCGGCGAGCACAGGGTGTGCCTTGCCGACCGACGCGGCAACGTCGGTTTACTCGATGACTTCAAACGATCACTCGGGAAGGTACGCCCCCCAGTCCGATCCACAGGTCATGAGCACGGCTCTCTGCGGACACCCTCTAATACTGTGCAGACTTGTGCGGGGGCGGCGAGCGCGCGGTCAGAACCAGTGCAGGCAGTGCGGGGAGCGGTCGGCGCGGAAGAGGGCGTCAGCGAGGGTGGCCGTGCCCGGTCGGTGAGCCCGGATGTGCCCGGCACGCACGAGCGTGCTCGGGGCGGTGCCGCCGAGGTAGACCGAGCCCAGGTCCCTGATGTCCAGGGACAGGTCGGGCTCCCGGTCCGTCGGCACGCAGGCGGCTTTGCCGTCCCGGACGGTCAGCAGGTATCGGCCGTGCCCGCCGAGGAACGGGTCCTCGACGTCGAGGACAAGCTCTCCGTCCATGAACCAGCCGCGCGCGGTCAGTGCGCGCGGGACGTCCAGCAGCCGCACCCAGAGCCAGTCCATGTCGCCGCTCACCTCGCCGGCGCGGAAGTCCGCAAGCTGCCAGCGCAGCGGGTGCTCGGGCGGGACGTGCTGGAACACGACCTGAGAGACCAGGTCGTGTCCGAGTACGAACCGGGCCAGGGCCGTGAAGACGGCGTCGTCGGCGGTGATGGTCTCGTCGACCGTCAGGGTGCCGGACTCGATCGAGTAGCTGGCGTACCCGTCCGGGACGCCGTCGGCGTCCCGGTGGACAGCGACGTAGCGCGGCGCCGGCGAGATCGGGGGCTGCCCCGCGCGCAAGGCCCACCAGCGGTGCGGCCGGGACAGCGCGCCGGGCTGGGCGCGGCGATACCGGTCGTAGACCTCTTCCAGAATCTCGCCGCAATCGGCCCGGCGCAGCACCTCGACCGAGCCGTTGCCCGAGCCGGTCGCTGGTGCGTGGGCCACTGCGCCCGCCCGGGGAACGGTGAGGGCGGCCGCGTGGCGCGGCACCTTCAGCCGCGCCGTGTAGGTCGCCGGTCCGTAGCCGAACCTGCCGTAGATCGGGGCCTCAGAGGCCAGCAGCACGGAAAGGAACTCCCCGCGGGCCCGCAGCTCGGTGAGCTGATGCAGCATCATCGCGCTGAGCACGCCCTGGCGCCGGTGCGAGGGCAGGACGCCGACGGCGGTCACCCCGGGGGCCGGGACGAGGATCTCACCGGGCAGGGTGAGCTCGAAGGAGTGCGTGGCGGCGGTGCCGACGGGCCGCCCGTCCGCCGTCACGGCGAGCAGGCAGCGGTCCATTTCGAGCGCCGACCACCAGAGCCCACCGCCCTCGACCGGGGTTTCCGGGAAGCGCCCGAACGCGGCATGAACTGTGTCGACGAAGACGTCAAGGTCCTCATCGGTTGTGGAACGAATCTCCATTGCTCCGCTGCCTCACCTTGGGATACCGGCACCACGACTCATGGTGTCTGGCCACAGTGCAGCGTTCATGTCTGGCCGGAGGCAAGCGGATTACGGCCGGCCACAGTGCAGCCAGGTCCCAGCCCGGCACCGCGGGTGAGCGCGGTGGTCGGGCTCGGCGGCGGTCGTGAGCGAGGCGTCGGGCCGTGACGGGCAGTGGGCGTCCGCCCCAGCGGATGCGGTCACAGCACTAGAGGCGCACTCTGCTGATCCGCCAAGCGGCTGCGCCCGTGCTGTTCCCGGCAGCATCAACATCGAGCGTCAGCTGCCCCGGGGAGTCGGATATTCGCCAGTATGGGGGAGCGCCGTCACACGTCAGCATCTCGCGCTTTTCGACGTTGCCGTACTTGAGCGTCATCTGCGCTTTTCCAGTACCTGTGCACACGACGGCAAGTTGGTACGACTTTCCCTTGTCGAGGGGAGACCGTGCGTGAATTCCCTCCACGAGCTTCTCCGAACCGGCTTCGACGAAATCCGGCGGTACGGGAGTTGATGTCCGTTTCTCCCTTTCGAGGGGCAAGCGGGCTGGCCGCGGCGTCGCGGGGCGGCTGCGGCCGCGGCTGGGCGCTTGAGTTCGAGGCGGGTGTGGAACACCAGGCATTCTGGGCAAGATGAGCAGCTCAGCGCATCGGTTCCACTCCGGAGCGTGAACATGATCAAGCAGTGCTTCCTTGCAAATGTAAATCCCAGAAGGAGAGCATAAGTAGGCCACGGAAGGCATGCAGAAGCATCCGGCATCGAAAAGAGAAGACGTGCGCGCTACGTATTTCCGCAAGTCCACCGCGATGTTCATCGCGGCAGCAGGAGCTACTGTCCTGCTAGCCGCGCCTATGCCCGCGAACGCATCCACCGAGCTGCCCGCAGCAGCCACAGTGAGCGCGTCAAACCCCTGCAAGTCGCGTCACTACTCAAAGGTCGCCTACACCTTCTGGATCGGCCCGAGCAAGATGCCTCTGCGCTGCGGAACGAAAACTTGGGGCTACAACCACATAGTTGAGCGCGGACGCTGGAGCACCAGCTTCAAGAACAAGATCAGCGACACACTCTTCAACGGCTACGAGAAGACACCCGGGGTGTACTACCGATACAAGGTGGGTACCGGCTGCTCCTCGAAGCCGCCGAGGAAAAACTTCAAGGTGGTCGTCAACAAGGGCCCCCTTGGAGGGAAACCGGGCGGTCTGACGCCCCGGGGAATCATTACGGCCACGGTAGAGTACACAACACCGGCCGTAGCCGCGGCTTCAGCGAGCGCAGAGGCGAAGTGCTGAGAGGACCCATATGGCCACCCCGGAGCAAGTGAGGGAATCACTCACCCGAAAACTTTCAGGACTGCAGAGCGAGGGCGGAGGAACCTCTCTTGAAGTCCTTGAGGTGAAGGTGCCGTCTGTCTTTCCTGAATTGCTTCTGAAAATCCAGATCAGGGTCTCAGGGCAGCTCTGGGAAGTCTCACTTGACTACCAGGGGCATGAAGCGAGTCTGGTGAGCGGGGACCTCTCCGAGGAAACCCTGAATTACCTCGAGTTCCTCGTGCGTACCCACCTGTTCGAGTGGTGGCACACGAAGGACACAGAGAAGTTTTCAGCGCGCATGGGGAAGAGACTGGACTGAGAGAGTGGTCTGCTGGTAGGCCGCACGGTCCGGAAGCTTCGGGGCCGACGGCGCGGGCGGCTGCGGATCGGGCAGCTCCAGCGGCGTCTCGCGGGTGATCCGGACCTCCTCGGCGACCCGTCCGAACTCGTCCAGTCGCGTGGTCAGCCGCGCGATCTGCTTCCTCGTCGTCTCGGCCTGCGCGGCGATCTCCCGCTCCTCAGCCGCGCCGGCACCGCCCCGAGGATCAGCTCCCCGCCGGTCATGTGGTGCGCCAGGCCGCAGCGGTGGCCCCGGTCAGCCGGCACAACCCGACGGCTGGGAGTGGTCACTCTTCCGGACGGAACAGGACCCACGAACCCTGAAGCCGGACGACACATGCCTCGTCGGCATCCCGGAAACACTGGTACGCGTCATTGATGTCGCGCACCACGACCCGCCAATGGACACCGGTCACCTGCCTCGGCCACACACCTTGCTGATCGTGATTCCTGTTGATGGCCCCGGCGCCGAGGGGAGCAGCGAAGGCGAAGGGGACGCAACCGAGCTGGACTCCGTTGTGCCTCTTGCGATTGAACGAGTCCCGCAAAACTGATCCTGCCAGGGGGGTCTCGCACGTGAAGCCCCATGCCAGCCATGCCAGATCGTGGCCAGACCCTCAGGAGTTCAGAGAAGGTCCCGCCAGAAGGGAACGGTTGCTCTCGGGTTCCAGCTTTCGTCGACGTCGCCGCGTGCCTCGTCGAACTCCCTGTGCACGTAGTCGACCAGGTCCGACCCGTAGTAGATGATGTCGGTCTGCCACATCGAGAGCACCGGGTGCCCGTGGCTGCCCCGGCCGGCTGGGAGATACCGATGGGCATACACGGGTACCAACACCGGCGCTTCCGCGAGATGGTGTCGTGCCGCGGCCATCGCCGCCGCGCCGTCGGCCGGACGCTCGCCCCAGCCCTCGTGCCAGAAGCCGTTGTGCTCAATGCTCAGTAGGACGCCCTCCGTCGGCCAGCCGAGGTGACCGCGCAGCCTGTCCGGAGCCGCGTTGCGCCAGTCGGGCCACGGCTCGGACCAGGTCTGTCCCTCCTCAGGAGGGAGGTTCACCGGAAGGCCGGCCGAGAGGAACGCGCGGTGGTCATCCGCGAACTCAAATCCGTACTCGCGCTCGATGCGCGCGAACTCGGCGTCCGACAGCCCCGGCTCGAACTCGTAGAGTCCGGTCTGTGCCAGGCGACGTGCGGCTTCTGCGCCGAGACGTGCCCCCTCATCACTGATCACCATCGCACGCTAACGCTAACGCCAACCCGAGCCCGCCGTCATGCGAGTTAGGCCGACGCTGCGTCCGTCTCGGTTTCCGGCTCACTCTGCGGGTGCCCGTGCCACCCGTACGGCAGCGGCAGCCGTGAAACGCCGACGCCCCCCGCCCGATGACTCGGACAGGGGGCGTCAGACAACCCGCAGCAACCGCCTACTTAACCGGCTCCGGCTCCGGCGCACTCGCGGAGTCCGCCGCCCCCGCCGGCGGTTCCCCGCCGCCGTCGCCGTCACCGTCGTCGCCCTCGCCCTCCGCGGACACCGGCGTCTTCACCGAGTCCAGCAGCAGCTGAGCCACATCCACCACCTGGATGGACTCCTTCGCCTTGCCGTCGTTCTTCTTGCCGTTGACCGAGTCGGTCAGCATCACGAGGCAGAAGGGGCACGCCGTCGACACGATGTCGGGGTTCACCGACAGCGCCTCATCCACCCGCTCGTTGTTGATGCGCTTGCCGATCCGCTCCTCCATCCACATCCGAGCACCACCCGCGCCACAGCAGAAGCCCCGCTCCTTGTGGCGGTGCATCTCCTCGTTGCGGATGCCCGGGACGCTGGCGATGATCTCGCGCGGGGGCGTGTAGATCTTGTTGTGGCGGCCCAGGTAGCAGGGGTCGTGGTAGGTGATGATGCCCTCGACCGGGGTGACCGGGATGAGCTTGCCCTCGTCCACCAGGTGCTGGAGCAGCTGCGTGTGGTGGATGACCTCGTAGTCGCCGCCGAGCTGCGGGTACTCGTTGCCGAGGGTGTTGAGGCAGTGCGGGCAGGTGGCGACGATTTTCTTCGCCGACTTGGGCTTCGCGGACTCCGGGACGACCTTGCCGTCGTCGTCCATCTCCTCGCCGAACGCCATGTTCAGCGCCATGACGTTCTCCATGCCGAGCTCCTGGAACAGGGGCTCGTTGCCGAGCCTCCGTGCCGAGTCACCCGTGCACTTCTCGTCGCCGCCCATGATGGCGAACTTGACGCCCGCGATGTGGAGCAACTCCGCGAAGGCCTTCGTGGTCTTCTTCGCGCGGTCCTCGAGTGCGCCCGCGCAGCCGACCCAGTAGAGGTACTCGACCTCGGACAGGTCCTCGATGTCCTTGCCGACGACCGGGACCTCGAAGTCGACATCCTTGAGCCACTCCAGGCGCTGCTTCTTCGCCAGGCCCCAGGGGTTGCCCTTCTTCTCCAGGTTCTTGAGCATCGTGCCCGCCTCGGACGGGAACGCGGACTCGATCATCACCTGGTAGCGGCGCATGTCGACGATGTGGTCGACGTGCTCGATGTCCACCGGGCACTGCTCGACGCAGGCACCGCAGGTCGTGCAGGACCACAGGACGTCCGGGTCGATGACGCCGTTGTCCTCCAGCGTGCCGACCAGGGGACGCTCGGCCTCCGCCAGCGCGGACGCCGGGACGTCCTTGAGAGCCTCGGCAGACGCCTTCTCCTCGCCCTCCATCGTCTTGCCGCCGCCGGCCAGCAGGTACGGCGCCTTGGCGTGCGCGTGGTCGCGCAGCGACATGATCAGCAGCTTGGGAGAGAGGGGCTTGCCCGTGTTCCACGCCGGGCACTGCGACTGGCAGCGGCCGCACTCGGTGCACGTGGAGAAGTCCAGCAGGCCCTTCCAGGAGAACTGCTCGACCTGGGAGACACCGAAGACGTCGTCGTCGCCCGGGTCGGTGAAGTCGATCGGCTTGCCGCCGGAGGTCATGGGCTGGAGCGCGCCCAGAGCCGTCTCGCCCGTCGCCTCGCGCTTGAACCAGATGTTCGGGAAGGCCAGGAAGCGGTGCCAGGCCACACCCATGTTGGTGTTCAGGCTGACCGTGATCATCCAGATCATGGTCGTGCCCAGCTTGATCATCGCGAAGAAGTAGACGAGGTTCTGCAGCGCCGCCACGCTCAGGCCCTTGAAGGCCAGGACCAGCGGGTACGAGGCGAAGTACGCGGCCTCGTAGCCGTCCACGTGGTGGAGCGCACCCTCCAGGCCCCGCAGGACGTAGATGGCCAGACCGATCGTGAAGATGACGTACTCGACGAAGTACGCCTGGCCCATCTTCGAGCCGGCGAAGCGGGACTTGCGGCCCGGGCGCGACGGCAGGTTCAGCAGGCGGATGACCATCAGGGTCGCGATGCCGAGGGTCGTCATCGCGGCGATGAACTCGATGTAGAACTCGTAGGGGAGGAAGCCGCCGAGCACCGGCAGCGTCCAGTCGGCCTGGAACAGCTGGCCGTACGCGGTGATGATCGTCGGCGGCAGCGTCAGGAAGCCGATCGCCACGAACCAGTGGGCGATGCCGACGATGCCCCACCGGTTCATGCGCGTGTGGCCGAGGAACTCCTTCACCAGCGTCACGCTGCGCTGGTAGGGGTTGTCGGTCCGGGTACCGGCGGGCACGGGCTGGCCCAGCTTGAAGTACCGGACGAACTGGCCGGTCGCGCGTGCGAACAGCGCGACGCCGACCACGGTCAAGACCAGCGACACGATGATCGCGGCGAGTTGCATGGGGGCTCCTCGGGCCTGCGAGGTTTTGTCGGGGGAACCTGTCGTTATCGAGGGTTCCCCGAGATTACTAAGCGGTAACTTATGCAGTCGTCTGAGACTACCCCTATCTTCCGCCGCACTGTAGCCGGGTGGGCAGTGATCTGAATCGCTGAGGGTTGCCTCAGGAGCCGCCCGGATCCGGCTCGCGATTCCGTCATGGATCTCAAGGCGGATCTCGTCGTGGATCCCGTCGTGTTATTCGTACCGAATTGTCATGGTGACGCCTAACTTATATCCGTGCTCTACGGGATCATCGCCGCCGCCGCCTTCCTCCTCACCGCCCTGCTCGCAGTCCTCCTCCGGACCCCCGCCCTGCGCCTCGGCGTCCTCGACCGGCGGCGGCAGCGGAACGTGCCGCTGTCCGGCGGTGTGGCCGTGGTGGCCGTCACCGGGTCGGTCGTGGCGGTCAAGGACTGGGAGTCGGCCGGGAGCGGGATCGGCGGGTTGCTCGCCGCGGGTGGTGTGGTCGCCCTGCTCGGGCTCGCCGACGATGTGTGGCGGCTGCGGCGGCGGGTGCTGGCTGCCGGTACGGGCGTGGCGGCCGCGTGTGTCGTGCCGTACGCGGAGGCGGGCGTGGGGGCCGGGCTGCTCGGGGTCGTGTGGGTCGTGGGGGTGACCTTCGGGTTCCGGGGGCTCGACCACTCCGACGGGCTCGCGGGGGCGGTCGGGGCCGTCACCGCCTTCGGGGTGGCGGCCTGTGCCGCCGTCGACCTGATGGACGGGATCGCGGCGCTGATGAGCGTGCTGGCTGCCGCGCTGACCGGGTTTCTGCTGCACAACTGGCACCCCGCGCGCGTGGCGCTGGGCAGTTGCGGGTCCATGTCCGCGGGGTTCGTGATCGCCGTGGGTGCCGTGCACGTCCGCGCCGGGTTCGGCGTCGGGGAGAGCGCCGGGGTGCTGTTCGCGCTGACCGCCGTGGTGTGCGCCGACGTCGTACTGGTGCTGCTGTCACGGCGGTTGGGCGGGCGGGCCGTCCTGCGGAGCGGGCCGGATCATCTCGCGCACCGGCTGCGGCGGCTCGGCCTCACCGTGCCGGGGGTCACTCTGCTGCTGGCGACCGGGGCGGTCTCGGGTGTGCTCGTCGGGGTACTCGCGCACGCCGACCGGGTCGGGGGCGACGCCCTGTGGTGGGTGGCGGGAGTGGCTCTCGTGGCCGTGTTCGCCCTCTTCCGTGTTCCTGTATACGCAGATCGACGAACCGTATCGTCGCAGGTCAGGGCGTTATTGCGCGTAAGGAACGGATAAGACTTGAGCCCGGTCGACTCAGCTCTGTTGACCGGTGGGGAGCCGTCGTGCACACTTGAGTCCGTTCCACTCAAGTCAGCTGGAGGAATCAACCATGGCACGTGCGGTCGGCATCGACCTGGGCACGACTAACTCCGTCGTCAGCGTTCTGGAGGGCGGCGAGCCCACCGTCATCACCAACGCCGAGGGCGCCAGGACCACGCCGTCCGTCGTCGCCTTCGCCAAGAACGGTGAGGTGCTCGTCGGAGAGGTGGCCAAGCGTCAGGCGGTCACCAACGTGGACCGGACCATTCGGTCGGTCAAGCGGCACATGGGCACCGACTGGAAGATCGAGCTGGACGGGAAGCCCTTCAACCCGCAGCAGATCAGCGCCTTCGTGCTGCAGAAGCTGAAGCGGGACGCCGAGTCCTACCTGGGTGAGAAGGTGACCGACGCGGTCATCACCGTCCCGGCGTACTTCAACGACTCCGAGCGCCAGGCCACGAAGGAGGCCGGCGAGATCGCCGGTCTGAACGTGCTGCGCATCGTCAACGAGCCCACCGCGGCCGCGCTGGCGTACGGCCTCGACAAGGACGACCAGACCATCCTGGTCTTCGACCTCGGTGGCGGTACGTTCGACGTCTCGCTGCTGGAGATCGGCGACGGTGTCGTCGAGGTGAAGGCCACCAACGGTGACAACCACCTCGGTGGTGACGACTGGGACCAGCGCATCGTCGACTACCTGGTCCAGCAGTTCCAGTCCGGCCACGGCGTGGACCTGGGCAAGGACAAGATGGCCCTGCAGCGTCTGCGCGAGGCCGCCGAGAAGGCGAAGATCGAGCTGTCCTCGTCCACCGAGACCTCGATCAACCTGCCCTACATCACCGCCTCCGCCGAGGGCCCCCTGCACCTCGACGAGAAGCTCACCCGCGCCCAGTTCCAGCAGCTGACCGCGGACCTCCTGGAGCGCTGCAAGACGCCGTTCCACAACGTCATCAAGGACGCCGGCATCTCCATCAGCGAGATCGACCACGTCGTCCTGGTCGGCGGCTCGACCCGCATGCCCGCCGTCGCCGAGCTCGTCAAGGAGCTGACCGGCGGCAAGGACGCCAACAAGGGCGTCAACCCGGACGAGGTCGTCGCCATCGGCGCCGCCCTGCAGGCCGGTGTCCTCAAGGGCGAGGTCAAGGACGTCCTGCTCCTCGACGTCACCCCGCTGTCCCTCGGTATCGAGACCAAGGGCGGCATCATGACCAAGCTCATCGAGCGCAACACCACGATCCCGACCAAGCGGTCCGAGATCTTCACGACGGCCGAGGACAACCAGCCCTCCGTGCAGATCCAGGTCTACCAGGGCGAGCGCGAGATCGCGGCGTACAACAAGAAGCTCGGGATGTTCGAGCTGACCGGTCTGCCCCCGGCGCCGCGCGGCGTCCCGCAGATCGAGGTCTCCTTCGACATCGACGCCAACGGCATCATGCACGTGACCGCGAAGGACCTGGGCACGGGCAAGGAGCAGAAGATGACCGTCACCGGCGGCTCCTCGCTGCCGAAGGACGAGGTCGACCGCATGCGCCAGGAGGCCGAGCAGTACGCGGAGGAGGACCACAAGCGCCGCGAGGCCGCCGAGGCCCGCAACCAGGGCGAGCAGCTCGTCTACCAGACCGAGAAGTTCCTCAAGGACAACGAGGACAAGGTCCCCGGCGAGATCAAGACCGAGGTCGAGGAAGCCGTCGGTGAGCTGAAGGAGAAGCTCAAGGGCGAGGACACGGCCGAGATCCGCACCGCCACGGAGAAGGTCGCGGCCGTCTCGCAGAAGCTCGGCCAGGCCATGTACGCCGACGCGGGCGCCGCGCAGGCCGCCGACGGCCCCTCCGCCGGAGCCGGCGCGGGTGCCGGTGCCGGTGACGCCAAGGCCGACGACGACGTGGTCGACGCCGAGATCGTGGACGACGAGCGGAAGGACGGTGCCGCGTGACGGAGGAGACCCCGGGCTTCGACGAGCAGCAGCCCGACGTCCCTTCCGGCGCCACCTCCGACGACGCCGAGCCGAAGGCCGCCGACTCCCCCTCGACGGAGGAGGGGGCGGCCCCGGCCGGGGACACGGGCCAGGACGTGGCTCTGGTGGCCCAGCTGGACCAGGCACGCACGGCGCTGAGCGAGCGCACGGCGGACCTCCAGCGCCTCCAGGCCGAGTTCCAGAACTACCGCCGCCGGGTCGAGCGTGACCGGATCGCGGTCAAGGAGATCGCCATCGCGAACCTCCTGACCGAGCTCCTGCCCGTGCTCGACGACATCGGCCGCGCGCGTGAACACGGCGAACTGGTCGGCGGCTTCAAGTCCGTCGCCGAGTCGCTGGAGAGCACGGCGGCCAAGATGGGCCTCCAGCAGTTCGGCAAGGAGGGCGAGCCCTTCGACCCGACGATCCACGAAGCCCTGATGCACAGCTACGCACCGGACGTCACCGAGACGACGTGCGTGGCGATTCTGCAGCCCGGGTACCGGATCGGCGAGCGCACCATCCGCCCCGCGCGGGTGGCGGTGGCCGAGCCCCAGCCGGGGGCGCAGACGGTCAAGGCGGACGAGACCGCCGAAGCCGACGACAAGGAGAGCGGTGGCCCGGAAGAGGGCTGACGTCATAGCGGACGAAGGGAAGGAGGGGCGTCGAGGATGAGCACCAAGGACTTCATCGAGAAGGACTACTACAAGGTCCTCGGCGTCCCCAAGGACGCCACCGAGGCCGAGATCAAGAAGGCGTACCGGAAGCTCGCCCGCGAGTACCACCCGGACGCCAACAAGGGCAACGTCAAGGCGGAGGAGCGCTTCAAGGAGATCTCCGAGGCCAATGACATCCTCGGCGACCCCAAGAAGCGCAAGGAGTACGACGAGGCACGCGCCCTCTTCGGCAACGGCGGCTTCCGCCCCGGGCCCGGCGCGGGCGGCGGCTCCTTCAACTTCGACCTGGGCGACCTCTTCGGAGGCGCCCCGGGCGGCCAGGGAGCCGGCGGTTTCGGCGGTGGACTCGGTGACGTCTTCGGGGGCCTGTTCAACCGTGGCGGCGCGGGCGCGGGGACGCGCACGCATCCGCGGCGCGGCCAGGACATCGAGTCCGAGGTCACGCTGAGCTTCACGGAGGCGATCGAGGGCGCGACCGTCCCGCTGCGGATGTCCTCGCAGTCGCCCTGCAAGGCCTGTTCGGGCACCGGCGACAAGAACGGCACACCGCGGGTGTGCCCGACCTGCGTCGGCACCGGGCAGGTCGCCCGGGGCAGCGGCGGTGGCTTCTCCCTCACCGACCCCTGCCCGGACTGCAAGGGCCGCGGCCTGATCGCGGAGAACGCCTGCGAGGTCTGCAAGGGCAGCGGCCGGGCCAAGTCCTCGCGGACCATGCAGGTGCGCATCCCCGCGGGCGTCAGCGACGGCCAGCGGATCCGGCTGCGCGGCAAGGGAGCACCGGGCGAGCGCGGCGGCCCGGCGGGCGATCTCTACGTGGTGGTGCACGTCGACTCCCACCCGGTCTTCGGCCGCAAGGACGACAACCTCACCGTCAGTGTCCCGGTGACCTTCGCCGAGGCGGCCCTCGGCGGCGAGGTCCGGGTGCCGACGCTGGGCGGCCCGCCCGTCACGCTGAAGCTGCCGCCGGGCACGCCCAACGGCCGCACCATGCGCGCCCGGGGCAAGGGCGCGGTCCGCAAGGACGGCACCCGCGGCGACCTTCTGGTCACCGTCGAGGTGAGTGTCCCGAAGGACCTGACGGGGAAGGCTCGTGACGCGCTCGAGGCGTATCGCGAGGCGACCGCGGGTGAGGATCCGCGGGCGGAGCTGTTCCAGGCCGCGAAGGGAGCATGAGTCAGATGGACGGTCGTCGACGCAACCCGTATGAACTGACCGAGGAGACCCCGGTCTACGTCATCTCGGTGGCGGCCCAGCTGTCCGGCCTGCATCCGCAGACCCTGCGCCAGTACGACCGTCTGGGCCTGGTGTCCCCCGACCGCACCGCCGGGCGGGGCCGGCGCTACTCGGCCCGCGACATCGAACAGCTCCGTCAGGTGCAGCAGTTGTCGCAGGACGAGGGCATCAACCTGGCGGGCATCAAGCGCATCATCGAACTGGAGAACCAGGTCGCCGCGCTCCAGGCCCGGGTGGCCGAGCTGGAGGACGCGCTGGACGGCGCGGCGGCGGCCATGCGCCAGCGCGAGGCGGCGGTGCACGCGTCGTACCGCCGTGACCTGGTGCCGTACCAGGAGGTCCAGCAGACCAGCGCGCTGGTGGTGTGGCGGCCGAAGCGGCAGCAGCAGTCGGACTGACGCGCGTACGCCTGCGAAAGGGGCCGGGAGGAGACTCCCGGCCCCTTTCGTATGTCTTGGGGCGTTTTCGCTGGGCCTTCTGTGGATGACTGGATGGTGCAAGTCACTTGGAAGTGATTCCGCAGGGTCTTCACAACTGCTGCGGAGCGTGGTGTTGTCATCTCGTTAAGTGGTTCCGCTTGACGCTGGGGGCGCGTCCGCGTTGGCTTTTCAGTCACATGGGCCAAAAGTGTGCCCACGTCCGAATCACACGCGAAGTGAGCTCCCGCATGCGTCGTCGTATCTCCATATCCGTGGCCGCGGCCACGATGTCCGCCACGCTCGCCGGCTGCGGCGTGCTCAACGCGACCGGGAGCAGTGACGACGCGAGCCCGACGAAGGGCAACGACATCACGGTGGGCCTGCTGCTCCCGGAGAAGGCGAACACGCGGTACGAGAACTTCGACTACCCCATCATCAAGACGAAGGTCGAGTCCCTCACCAACGACCGGGGCCGCGTCGAGTACGCCAACGCCGAGGCGAGCGCCGACAAGCAGGCCGACCAGTTGCAGCAGATGATCGACGACCGGGTCGACGTGATCCTGCTGGACGCCGTCGACGCGCACGCCATCGCCGACGGAGTGAAGAAGGCCAAGGACGCCGGCATCCCGGTCATCGCCTACGACCGGCTCGCCGAGGGCCCGATCGACGCGTACATCTCCTTCGACAACGAACTGGTCGGCGAGGTCCAGGGGCGCACCCTGCTGGAGGCCATCGGCGAGAACGCGAGCCTCTCCGACAAGATCGTCATGATGAACGGCTCGTCGACGGACCCGAACGCCAAGCAGTTCAAGGCCGGTGCGATGTCCGAGCTGAACGGCAAGGTGACGATCGCCCGGTCCTTCGACACCAAGGACTGGAAGCCGGAGAACGCGCAGGCCAACATGGCCGAGGCGATCGAGAAGATCGGCAAGGACAACATCGACGCGGTGTACTCCGCCAACGACGGCATGGCCGGCGGCATCGTCAAGGCGCTGGAGGCCGCGGGCGTGACCGACCTGCCGCCGATCACCGGCCAGGACGCGGAGCTCCCGGCGGTGCAGCGGATCATCGCCGGCGAGCAGTACATGAGCGTGTACAAGTCGTACCCGCAGGAGGCCGAGAACGCCGCGGAGATGGCCGTGGCCAAGGTCCAGGGCCGCGACATCCAGTTCGCCGCGCTGACCCGCGACAGGGTCGACAGCCCCACCCACAAGGGCATCCCCGCCCAGCTCGTGCCGGTGGTCGCCCTGACGAAGTCCAACATCAAGGACACGGTCGTCGCCGACGACGTCTACAAGCTTTCGGACATCTGCACGGCGAAGTACAAGGCGGCTTGCGAGGCGATCGGGCTGAAGTAGTCACGCCGCTCGTCGTCTTCCGCTCCTAGTGCCCCGGCAGGCAACGTTCGCCCCGTCGCGACGCCCGGCACGCCCCCTCGCCGCACCGGGAGCACGCACCGGACGCCGCTCCTTGACGGGCAAACGTTGCCTGCCGGGGCACTAGGAGTTCTCCGCCTCACCCCCGGAGGGGCCCGGCCGGCACCGGAGTGATCCGGCTGGCATCCGGCTGGATTCGGTCACGCCCCGGCCATTTGCTGCAACGTGCGAGCTGAGGCGCGGACATACCGGCGTGTGGCGGCGGTTTCCGGCTAGGGCGGCGCGGGGAGCCGTGTTGCGGACCAGGTCCCGTCCGCGCATAGTTGCGCTGCGGAAGACGGCGAAACCGGGGGTGGGATCGGCGATGGCCGGGCACGGGGCGGAGGAGCATCCACACGGTGCCGACCGACTGTGCGAGGCCGGGGATCGCGTGTATTCCCGGGCCGTACGGCGGGGCCGTGTGCCGCGCCGGGACGCGGATCCGGTGCCCTGTCTGCTGGAACTCGCCCTGCTGCACCCGGACCCCGACGACATGGACTGGCTGGTGCCCACCTCCCCGCAGGAGGTCATGACCCGGCTGCTGCGCGGGATGTACGACGAGGTCAGCGCGAGTCAGCGGCGGGTGGGTTCGGCCGTGGCGGCGTTCGAGTGGTACGCCGGGCTGGGGCGTCAGCCGCAGCCGGCCCCGTGGGCGAGCGAGGGCTCGGCGATCCGGGTGCTGGACGGCCTCGCCCGGATCCAGGCCGCGATGGACGAGGCGACCCAGGCGTGCACGACCGAGGTGCTCACGGTGCAGCCCGGTGGCATCCGGCGCGAGGCGGAACTCTCCGAGGGGCTGCACCGGGCGCTGACGCTGCGCGGCCGTGGCGTGCGGATGCGGGACCTGTACACGCATGTCGCCCGGCACGGGCAGGGGCTGCTGAACTATCTGGAGCTGATGGGCGACGCGGTCGAGGCGCGCACGCTGGACGAGGTGATCGACCGGCTGATCCTCTTCGATCGGACGGTGGCCTTCATCCCCGCCAACACCGACCGCACGATGGCCCTGGAGCTGCGCCACCCGGCGCTCATCGAGTATCTGGTCACCGTCTTCGAGCGGCTCTGGCGCCTCGCCATCCCGCTGACCGCCCCGCTGCCAGACACCGGCATCGAGGGCATCTCCCACCGCGAGCAGTCCATCGCGGCGCTGCTGGCGGAGGGACACCAGGACGCGGTGATCGCGGAACGGCTGGGGATAAGCGTGCGGACGTGCCGGGCGCACATCGCCCGGCTGTCGGAGACGCTGGGGGCGGCGAGTCGTACGCAGCTGGGTGTGCGGATCGCCCAGGTGGGCCTGGACGGTCCCCCGCGGCCGCCTGTCTCCCCGACCCTCAGCGTTCCTGGTCGAGAATCCCGGACTGCCCGATGAGATAGCCCAGTTGTGCCCTGCTCTGACTGCCCAGCGTCGCCGCGAGCTTGGCGATGTGGACGCGGGCGGTACGGATGTTCATGCCCAGACGGTCTGCGATGACGGCGTCGGTGTGGCCTTCGGTGAGGAGGGCGGCTATGGCGCGTTGGCGGGGGGTGATGCCGTTGCAGGAGGGCTGGGGGGCGGCTTCGGGGAACACCGGGGTGGCGAGGCGCCAGAAGCGGTCGAAGGTGGTGGACAGGTATCCGACGATGGCCGGGTGGCGTATTTCCAGCGCGAGGTCGCCGTTGCCGTCGGCGGGGAGGAAGGCGACGATCCGGTCGACGATGATGAGCCGGTCGGTGAGCTCGTCGAGCGCGCGCGCCTCGATGTCACCCCTCAGCCGTTCATGGTGCGCGACGGTCAAGGGGGAGTGGCGGAGGGTGTGCTGGTACAAGGTGCGGATGCGGCCGCCGCGGTCCAGCAGAGCCTGGTCGCGGTCCGTGGCGACGGCGTAGGCCGCCTCGACCCGTTGCCTGGTGAGCTTGGTGTGGGGCTGGATGGTGAGCAGCTCCCGGGAGGCGTCCGCCATGGTCTCGGTGATGGCCTTGTTGATCCGCTCCTTCCCGCTGAGGAGCGTGAGCGTCGGTGTGGTGGCCGTAGCGGCGCGATGCCCTTCGATGGCCATGAGCGGCTCGAACGTCTCAGCCAGCCGTTCCTCCCGGCGTCGTTCACGCGCGATCCGTTCCCCGGAGGTCCGCAGCAGACGGTGGAGGGCGACGGCCGGCGCCACAGGCTCGAGCCGGTGCAGGTCGTCGACGGCGGGGTGCAGCAGGCCGAAGTCCATCAGACAGGGCGCGGCGTCGGCCGCGTCGGCGGGTACGTGCCCTTCGCGCAGGGCTCGTTCGTACAGCTCCGTCCCGGCACGGCACAGTTCTTCCGTGTTGTGAGTGGAATGTGGCGCCGACGTCACTCGGGACTTCCTCCTCTTCAGATGTCCTGCTGCAGGATCCCCGACTGCGCTATGAGATATCCGAGTTGGGCTCGGCTGCCACTGCCCAGGGCCGACGCCAGCTTGGCGATGTGAGCACGGCAGGTGCGTACGTTCATACCGAGGCGGCGGGCGATGGCCTCGTCGACGTGGCCCTCGACCAGAAGCTTGGCTATGGAGTGCTGGACGTCCGTGATACCGCCGGTGGCCGCTTCGTACGGGGTGCCGGTGCTCAGCGGGACCGCGCGGTCCCACAGGTATTCGAAAAGCTTGATCAGATAGCGGACGAGGCCGGGGTGGCGCAGTTCCAGGGCGACCTGCTGGTCGTCCCGGGCGGGGATGAAGGCGACGGTTTGGTCGCAGATGATCAAACGTTCCACCAACTCGTCTATGGTGCGGTACTCCGCCTTGCCGTCGGAGAGCCTGGCCGCATAGGCCAGTTGCTCGGGGTTGTAGCGGGCGGTGTGCTGGTACACCGTACGAATCCGCACACCACGTTCGATGAGCGGCTTGTCGCGTTCCAGCCCTCTCAGGAGGCTGCGTTCGGACATGCGGTCGCTCGGCTGGAGGGTGAGGACCTCGGTCCGGCACTGGGCCGTGGCCATGTTGAGTGCGGCGTTGATACGTTCACCGCCTTCCAGAACGGTGATGGAGTCACTTACCGTTGCGATCTGGGTGCCCAGGGCCATGAACGGCTGAAAGGTCTCCGCGAGGTCGACGGCCAGGCGCCTACGCTCTGCGATCTCGTGTTCCAGGGGGTTGAGTTGCCGGGAAAGGGCGACGACCGGGGCTACGGGGCGCAGCCAGTCGGGATCGTCCGGATCGGGATGGAGGAGGGCGAACTCCATCAGGCAGGGGGCCGGCTCCACGTCCGCGCGTGCGATGCGTCCTGTGCGCAGAGCGGTGGCATACAGGCGTCCACCCTCCTCGCACCACTCGGTCATCGCATGGGGATGTGTCCCTTTTGTGCGATCTGTTGTCAAATCTCCACCCCCCAGGGTCCTGAACATGCAGGAACATGATGCATCGATTGTGTGGCCATGACGTGCCCGAATGAGCCATCGTCGTACTCGACGGGGGAAAAGGGGACCTTCAAGTGAGGACGAAGCCGACTATGCGGAAGAGAATGCTTCGCTCGGTGCTTGTCGCCGCCTTCTCCGTCGTTGTAACCCTCGGCGCGCTGAGTGGCTTCTCCGATGAGAAGGGCGATGTTCGGGCGAACACCAGTTGGCCGGCGGTTGCTCAGACCAGCTACGGCGTGAACAACACCAGCTGGCCGAGTTCCGCGGCAGCGGGATCCGGGAGCTGACCGTGACCACTCCACCCGACGACCGCTCCTTCCGTCGCGAAATGGCCACCGCCTACCGCTCCGGCTGGCACTTCATCGACCTGGTCACCGCCATCCCCCACAGCGGCGACTCGTTGATGGTGACCGTTTTCGGCGAGCCGGTGGTCGTCACGCGGGACGAGGAGGAGGACGTACGGGCTTACCGGTGTCTGCGGCGGCCTCGGGGGGCGCCGCAGCCCGTGCGGTGTGCCGTACGGTACGGAATGATCTTTGTGAACCTGGACCAAAGGGACCACGAGCAGGTGGAGGCCGACTCTCCTGCTCCGAGGGCCATCTCTGCCACCCCCCGCAGTGCCTGACGCGATTCCCCCGTCGTAACAGATCGCTCAGGTGCTTCCCCCCGCAGCGGCGTCACCGTGACCTGAACACGGTGACGCCGCTGCAGTTTCTGGTGACATTTCCGGTTATCCCCCCAGTCACGCAGTGGCTGGATCCAGTCGATCACCGGTGTGGATTTTCACTTCGGTGAACCTCCGCATCAACCTCGCCCCATCGCTCGCGTGAGCTCTATCTCGATCACCACGCGTGCGGGGTTCGGCGAGGGGGTCCGTCCGTAGCGTTCGGCGTAACGGCGCTCCGCCTCCGCGACCCGGTCCGGCTCGGTGCGGACGAAGGCCCGGCCCTCCAGCGTCGCCCAGCGCCGGCCCTCCATCTGGCAGACGGCGACCGCCGCCCCCTGTTCCCCGGCGGCCAGTACGTGCCGCGCCTTGGCGCTCGCCTTGTTCGTGATCACCCGAGCGAGCCGGGCCGCGGGATCGTATGTGACCCCGACGGGTACCACGTGCGGAGTGCCGTCCGGGCGGGGAGTCGTCAGGGTGCACACGTGGCGTTCCCGCCAGAAGTTGAGATACGGCTCGTCCGGAGCGCCCGGATCGACGGAGTACTTGGTCGCCATGCCCCGGAACTTAACCCCTGCGCTCCTCCCCGAATCGGCATTGAGTGGACTAGACTCAACTTTGTGTAAGTCGTTCGGGTCAGTGCAAGGAGGAGAACGCGAACGTGGACGCCGAGCTGACCAACCGGAGCCGGGACGCGATCAACGCGGCCAGCAACAGGGCCGTGACGGAAGGGCACCCCGACCTCACCCCCGCCCACCTGCTTCTCGCGCTGCTCCAGGGACAGGACAACGAGAACATCACCGATCTGCTCGCCGCGGTCGACGCCGACCAGGCGGCCGTGCGCGCCGGAGCCGAGCGCGTGCTCGCCGGCCTGCCCAGTGTGGCCGGGTCCACCGTGGCGCCGCCCCAGCCCAACCGCGAGATGCTCGCCGTCGTCGCCGACGCGCAGGCCCGCGCCAAGGACCTCGGGGACGAGTACCTCTCCACGGAGCACCTCCTCATCGGCATCGCCGCGAAGGGCGGCGCGGCCGGTGAGGTGCTGTCCCAGCAGGGCGCCGACGCCAAGAAGCTCCAGGGCGCCTTCCAGAAGACGCGGGGAGCGCGCCGGGTGACCACGGCCGACCCCGAGGGCCAGTACAAGGCCCTGGAGAAGTTCGGGACGGACTTCACCGCCGCCGCGCGGGAAGGGAAGCTCGATCCCGTCATCGGGCGGGACCAGGAGATCCGGCGCGTGGTGCAGGTGCTGTCCCGCCGTACCAAGAACAACCCCGTGCTCATCGGTGAGCCCGGTGTCGGCAAGACCGCCGTCGTCGAAGGGCTCGCCCAGCGGATCGTGAAGGGGGATGTGCCCGAGTCGCTGAAGGACAAGCGGCTCGTCGCGCTCGATCTGGGGGCCATGGTCGCCGGGGCCAAGTACCGGGGCGAGTTCGAGGAGCGGCTGAAGACCGTGCTCGCCGAGATCAAGGAGTCCGACGGGCAGATCATCACCTTCATCGACGAGCTGCACACCGTCGTGGGGGCCGGTGCCGGCGGCGACTCCGCCATGGACGCCGGGAACATGCTGAAGCCCATGCTCGCGCGCGGTGAGCTGCGCATGGTGGGTGCCACGACCCTCGACGAGTACCGCGAGCGGATCGAGAAGGACGCCGCCCTGGAGCGGCGCTTCCAGCAGGTGCTGGTCGCCGAGCCGAGCGTCGAGGACTCCATCGCGATCCTGCGCGGCCTCAAGGGCCGCTACGAGGCCCACCACAAGGTGCAGATCGCGGACAGCGCGCTGGTCGCCGCGGCCACCCTCTCCGACCGGTACATCACGTCCCGCTTCCTGCCCGACAAGGCCATCGACCTCGTCGACGAGGCGGCGTCGCGGCTGCGCATGGAGATCGACTCGTCCCCTGTCGAGATCGACGAACTCCAGCGCGCCGTCGACCGGCTGAAGATGGAGGAGCTGGCGATCGGCAAGGAGACCGACGCGGCCTCCCGCGAGCGTCTGGAGAAGCTGCGCCGCGACCTCGCCGACAAGGAGGAGGAGCTGCGCGGCCTCACCGCCCGCTGGGAGAAGGAGAAGCAGTCCCTCAACCGGGTCGGTGAGCTGAAGGAACGCCTCGACGAACTGCGCGGCCAGGCCGAACGCGCCCAGCGCGACGGCGACTTCGACACCGCCTCCAAGCTGCTCTACGGCGAGATCCCCGCCCTGGAGAAGGAGCTGGAGGCCGCCTCCGAGGCCGAGGAGGCGTTGACATCTTCCGCCTCCGGCGGGGGCGCCAAGGACACCATGGTCAAGGAGGAGGTCGGCGCCGACGACATCGCCGACGTCGTCGCCTCCTGGACCGGCATCCCCGCCGGGCGTCTGCTGGAGGGCGAGACGCAGAAGCTGCTCCGCATGGAGGACGAACTCGGCAAGCGGCTCATCGGCCAGACCCAGGCCGTGCGGGCGGTGTCCGACGCCGTACGGCGGTCCCGCGCCGGGATCTCCGACCCCGACCGCCCCACCGGCTCCTTCCTCTTCCTCGGCCCGACCGGTGTCGGCAAGACGGAACTGGCCAAAGCCCTCGCCGACTTCCTCTTCGACGACGAGCGGGCGATGGTCCGCATCGACATGTCGGAGTACAGCGAGAAGCACAGCGTGGCCCGGCTGGTCGGCGCCCCGCCCGGATACGTCGGTTACGAGGAGGGCGGCCAGCTCACGGAGGCGGTACGCCGCCGTCCGTACTCCGTCGTCCTGCTGGACGAGGTGGAGAAGGCCCACCCCGAGGTCTTCGACATCCTGCTCCAGGTGCTCGACGACGGGCGGCTGACGGACGGGCAGGGCCGTACGGTCGACTTCCGCAACACGATCCTGGTGCTGACGTCGAACCTCGGCAGCCAGTTCCTCGTCGACCCGATCACCAGCGAGGAGGAGAAGAAGGAGCAGGTGCTGGAGGTGGTGCGGACCTCCTTCAAGCCGGAGTTCCTCAACCGCCTGGACGATCTGGTCGTCTTCGCCGCCCTGACCAAGCCCGAGCTGGAGCGCATCGCGGGGCTCCAGATCGAGCGCCTGGCCAAGCGCCTCGCCGAGCGGCGCCTCACCCTGGACATCACGCCCGAGGCCCTGGCCTGGCTCGCGGAGGAGGGCATGGACCCGGCGTACGGCGCCCGCCCGCTGCGCCGCCTCGTCCAGTCCGCCATCGGCGACCGCCTCGCCAAGGAGATCCTCTCCGGTGAGATCAAGGACGGCGACACGGTCCGCGTCGACCGTTTCGGCGACGAACTGCTCGTGGGACCGGCGGCCGGCAAGACCCTCTGACCGGCCGCCGGTCGGGCCGCCCTGGCAACGGCCCGCCCCGCACTTCCGGGTCGGGCCGCCGCCAGCTGCGCCCGCGAACCGGCCGGGCGGGCCGTGTAGGGCGACGCGAAGATCACCGACCTGCGCTCCTGGCCCGTCGAGGACCGGGTCCGGCGGCTCGGCCCGCCGGGCGGTTACTCCAACTTCCGTGACCTCGACTACCCGGGCGGCGGGAACCGGAAGGACAAGGTCGACATCTTCGAGGTCCGGCGCGCCTGACAGGTGCGCGAAGGCCCGGGGGAGGTACCCGGCACTTCCCCCGACCGGCCGGATCCTGTCAGCCGAGGGCTGACGGGGCCCGTCCGGGGTTGCCACCCCCCTCCCCGCATGGGGGAGGATGGCGGGATCCGTACGAAGGGAAAATCACGGTGACCATCGACCCGTCCTCGATTCCGAACTTCGGGGGCCAGCCCGAGCCGCAGCCGCAAGGACCGGCGGGCCCCGTCGTCCCGGATCAGGACCTCGTGAAGCAGCTCCTCGACCAGATGGAGCTCAAGTACGTCGTCGACGACGAGGGAGACCTCGCGGCGCCGTGGGAGCAGTTCCGCACCTACTTCATGTTCCGAGGTGAGGGAGACCAGCAGGTCTTCTCCGTGCGGACGTTCTACGACCGGCCTCACGAGATCGAGGCCAAGCCGCAGATCCTGGAGTCCATCGACGACTGGAACCGCCGCACCCTGTGGCCCAAGGTCTACAGCCACACCCACGACGACGGCACGGTCCGCCTGATCGGCGAGGCACAGATGCTGATCGGCATGGGCGTGAGCCTGGAGCACTTCGTCTCCTCGACGGTGAGCTGGGTGCGGGCCGCGATCGAGTTCGACAAGTGGCTCATCGAGCAGCTCGGTCTCGAGGAGGAGATCAACGAGGCGGAGAAGCCCGAGGACGAGGAGTAGGGCTCCAGCCAGGCCCAGCAGGCCCCCTACGGCGCGTCGGCGCGTACGAGCAGGTACGCGCTGTACGCGCCGTACGCCTTTTCAGGCGCCGGGACGGACCTTTCAGGTGCCGGGCGGGGATGTGGGCGCGCCCGTCCCTCCGGCCGTCCCTCAGGCCCCGCCGACGCCCTTCAGGCGGCGTACGGCCTCCTCCAGCACCCCCGTCCGCTTGCAGAACGCGAACCGTACGAACGGGGCGCCCTCCTCGCGGTGGTCGCAGAAGACCGCGTTGGGGACCGCGACGACACCGGCGCGTTCCGGCAGGGCGCGGCGGAAGGCGAAGCCGTCCGTCTCGCCGAGGGGGCGGATGTCGGTGGTGACGAAGTAGGTCCCCGACGGGCGGAAGACCTGGAACCCGGCCTCCTCCAAGCCCGCCGCCAGCAGGTTCCGCTTGACCAGCATGTCGTCGCGGAGGGCCGTGAAGTACGACTCGGGCAGCGCCAGGGCCTCCGCGACCGCGTACCGGAACGGCCCCGACGCCACGTACGTCAGGTACTGCTTCGCCGAGCGCACGGCCGTGACCAGCTCCGGCGCCGCCGTCACCCATGCGACTCCTCGTTGGCCTGCCTATTCCTATGTCGTGCGACAGGCCCCGCTGCGGATCTCCGGCACCGGCGGCGAGCGGGCCGCACAACCTGTCCGGACCGGTCTGCCAGCCGTACCGACGGGCTCGGTGACGCGGCACTGTCCGTCGTACCCTGACCACACACGGGAAGGAGCCGTCCATGAGCGTCGACGCGATCGTGCACACCGAGTTCCCCAAGGGGTACGCGGTCCTGTTCGGGGCCGACGGAAAGGTGATCATGACCCCGCAGAGCGAAGAGCACTCCAGCACCATCAGGTCGATGCAGATCGACTCCGCTCTCGCCCTCGGCCGTCACGCGAAGGTCACCTCCGTCGTCTACATCGACTTCCCCGCCGACGAGAACTCCGCCCCCGACCTCGCGATCCTGCGCGAGGACGCACGCAAGGAAGGCAAGCGCTACAGCTTCGAGGACGTCCTGCTGATCTCCGAGGTCGTCTCGACCTCTTCCGCACGCAAGGACTACGACGACTGCACCGCGAAGTACGGCCGCTACGGAATCCCGATCTACCTGGTCGTGGACCCCTACGCCCAGGAAGTCGTCCTCCACACCCAGCCGACCGCCACCGGTTACATCGCCGCACACACCCACAAGTACGGCACGGGCAAGCTCCCCATCCCCCTGGCCGACGGTCGCACCTTCACCCTCGACCTCGACGAACTCCCGCGCCCGGAACCCGAGGCGGACGCCCGCTGACGAGGGACTCCCCGCTGGCCAGGCCCGTGTCGTTGGCACCGTTGTCGTCGGACGTGGTCGTTCCTGGTCGGGGCAGCCGGCTGGGATGGCCTTCTCGGCCGCGTGGTCGCCGCGAGTGATCGAGCCATGGTCCAGCGGCGTTGGCCTTTCGTCGATCGGGATCGGCCAGGGGGGCGTGCCGTTCTGTGCAGTGAGTCCTTGCGACGAAGTCCGGTTCGTGCCGCAAGGAGGTTCGAGGCCGCGTTTGCTGCGGGTGACAACCACCACGTACTGCTCTGAGGCAGCGGGCCGCTCGTCCTCGGCCGAGTTGCCGGCCCCGGTTCGGCGATAGCGTGGCACGGCAACGACTGCTGCAGACAGGTGGACGAGATTTCATGCGGATGCGGTTCGAACCCGAGGCCGAGGAGGAGTTCGAGGCGGCGTGCGGGCTGTTGGTCGACCGCGTGGTTCGGTGGGCCGGGGAGCAGGGGCTGCCGGTGGACGGATTCACTGCCGAGGCGGCCCTGGACTACCGACACCGGGCGACTGCCGACGGTCGGCTGGGGCTGTGGGAGCCGCGCCATGTGGAGGAACTGCTGCTCTCCTGGCTTCCCGAGCAGGTCACGGAGCTTCCCGGGGAGGAACGCGTCGACGCCCCGGGCACACTGCGCACGCTACTGCGCTATCTGCACGCCGCGCAGTTGGCGGACCCGCGCGGCCCCTCACTCCAGGATTCCCTCGCCGTGGTCGACAGGGTCGCGGAACAGCATGTGGCGGCGATGACGGACCGCACTCGCTGGGGATTGGCGAAGTTCTGGGCGATGACGGCCGCGGAGCAGGGCGTGGACGTCCAGGACGGGGCAGCGTTGCAGCGCTTCGCGGACCGGGCGCAGCGCGGGGAGGTCGTCTACGATCAGCAGGTTCTCGCCGCGATCATGGAACGGCGGCTGACCGGCCGTTCGCTGTCCGGCGTGGACCGGGCCGAGCCGCAACTGCCCGTGATGCTTCCCCCGGACGACGAACTGCGCCGACGGGCCGAGGCGTCGACGACCGTGGCGCAGTTGCGCGGACTCGCCGGATGGGCGGGGCAGGGCGGCCGCCCGGTGACGGCGACGGGGCGGCTGCGGATGGTGGAGGCCCGCGAGCTGGTGGACCGACTCGGCACCGGCGACAGGATTGAGGGGGTGCGCTCTTCGGCCGACCTGCCGCGGCTGGGACTGCTGGTGGAGTGGGCGAAGGAGGCGCGCCTGGTCCGGGTGGTCAAGGGGCGTCTGTATGCGGTGGCCAAGGCCCGGCCGGTGCTGGCCGACCCGCTTCGGCTGTGGCTGCGCGCCTTCGACGCGTGCTTCGAGCTACGGCAGGCCCTGATCGGGGCATGCAGCGGCTGGCACGTCGAGTCGATGCTCTTCGACGTCTACGAGCACATCCTGGACGACGTGCTGAACACGCTCTACAGCCTGCCGTACCCGATGCCCTGGCCGCGGCTGCGCGACACGGTACACCTGGCCTATCGGGCCTCCTTCCAGCTCGACGCCGGGTTGGACCTTCAGCACCGGATGTGGTTCGAGCAGGCCGACCGGGACCTGCGCGCGGTGCTCGACCTGCTGGACGACCTGGGCGCGATCGAGCGTGACCGTGGGATGGCCGATCCGGTGTTCCTCGACATCGACCTCTCCGATGCCGGTCCCGAGCTGCTCGCGGACATGCCGGCGGAGCTCGCGGAGCTGCTGGGCGTCGCGGGGGCGGCAACGGACCCGGTGGCGCGGGAGCGTGCCGATGCCCGGCGAGAGGAGCTGACCGCCGGGCCGGTCGAGCTCATCCGTCTCACCGAGCTCGGTACCCGGGCCGTACGACAGCGGTTGCTGGAGGCCGGCAGGGACGCACCGTTGGTCGGTGAACTGGCCCAGGCGCCGGCGGCCGGCCTGCTGGGGGTGCTGGCCGAGGACTACGACCCGGACGCCGCCCGCACGGAGCTGGCCGGCTGGATCACGGCCCGCGGCGAGCGGGAAGGTGCCCTGCGGCAACTGACCGACGCCGTAAGGACCATGACCTTCCGCACGCGTGCGCAGGCGATGCTCGACGTGCTGCTGACGGCGTTGCCGGACGGTGAGGGCGAGCGGCTGCTGCGCACGCTGCGGCGAGACACACAGCTGGCGCCGCTGGCGCTGAACGCGCTGGCGCACCGTGAGTTGCTGTCCCCAGAGGACATGAGCGATGCAGAGTCTCTGCTGGTGCTCGCCGAGAGCCTGCTTCAGCTCGTGGAGTTGGCGGGCGGCGGGGACGGCGCCGAGGAGACGCTGCGCGCCCAGGGCCTCCAGGCCAGGGACGCGGTTGCCGCCGCGTTGGACTCCGCGCACCCGGACCGGGCCGGACTCGACGAGCTCAGGCAGCTGGCGGCCCGGGCACTGGGTACCCACGGCGCCCGCCTCGGCCGCGCCCGGAAGGCTCGGCGCTCCTCGGGCAAGAGCGGCCGCAAGCGGCGCCGCTGACCGGGCAACACAGCCTGGCCCCCAGGCGCCGGGTGCGCTGGCACTGGCACGGAGCCGGGCGGAGGGAAACCGATGGGTCCCGGCGTCGTACGTCCTCGGGGGCGCGTTACCGTCGGGGTCGTGGCTGAGGGATGGGACGAGGACGGGCTGCGGGCCCTGCGTGGCGCGCTCCACGCGCAGGACGGCGTGGCGCTGCTTGCCGCGTTGCACCGTGGCCGCGTGCGCGAGGTGCTGCAACTGGCCGGCGATGGTGTGGCGGTGGCCGCGGCGCAGGGCCTGCCGGGGGCTGCGGAGATGGCGGCCGTGTTTCTCGGCGCGCTCCAGGGGCGCGGCTTCCGGGGCGATGAGGAGCTGGCGGACCGGTTGCGCGCGGCCACGGGAGACGCGGCGATCCCCCTCCTGCGCCCGCTCGCGGTCGATCTGGAGATGCTCGCCATGCTGCTGGAGGGCGACCCGACCGAGTCCGGTGGCCGGATCGATCTGTCCAGCGGGGAGTGCTGGCCTGCGTTCACCGATGAGCTGGGGCCTGGGCCCGAGGCCGAGGAGGACGACGATCCCGAGCGATGGCTGTACGCGCCGGCTCTGGGGTCCCGGGCCGGTTACCGGGACATGGAGCTGTTCATCGAAGAGGTCGAGGACGCCGCCCTTGCCGACAGGCTGCGGATCGCCATCGGTGGGCGGGGCGCCTTCCGGCGCTTCAAGGACGTCCTCGCTGGTGACGAGCGCTCCTGGAGCCGGTACCACCGGTACCGCGATGAGCGACAGCGCGGCCGGGCCCGCGCCTGGCTGGCAGAAGAGGGTTACTGCCCGCACATCACCTTCTTCGTAGAGCCCAGCTCGGGTTCGTATCCTTCGGGGTCGGTATGACTCTCTGCTGCCCCTGTCCTGCATGATCCGGGGGCGCTGTCACCGGGCCTGGCGGCGCCGGTTGATCGCTGATGAAAGCGTGTCCGCCCACAGGCGGGCTGCGTGATACGACTGCCGATCACCGGTGTCCCGGTCGACCAGGCAGCAGTCGAGTGCGGGTGCGCGGCGGCTCGGAGCAACCAGGCCGTGTGGCCGGTACATCTGCTGGTACGTCTGTGGCTGTTAGGCGGCCAGCGTCTTGAGTCGGGAGGTCGCCTCCTCCAGCACGCCGGTCCGCTTGCAGAACGCGAAGCGGACAAAGGGTGCGCCCTGCTCACGGTGGTCGTAGAAGACCGCGTTGGGGATCGCGACCACCCCGCAGCGCTCCGGCAGCGCACGGCAGAAGGTGAAACCGTCGCTCTCACCGAGGGGCCGGATGTCGGTGGTGATGAAGTACGTGCCGGCCGGGCGGAAGACCTTGAAGCCCGCCCGCTCCAGGCCGCCCGCGAGCAGGTCCCGTTTGGCCAGCATGTCCGCGCGGAGGTCCGCGAAGTACGAGTCGGGCAGGCACAGGGCCTCGGCCACGGCGTATTGGAAGGGCCCGGAGGCGACATACGTCAGGAACTGCTTGGCCGAGCGGACGGCGGCTACGAGATCGGGGGCGCCGGTAACCCAGCCGACCTTCCAGCCGGTGAACGAGAACGTCTTGCCGGCCGACCCGATGGTGACCGTACGCTCGCGCATCCCCGGGAACGTCGCCAGCGGCACGTGCTCGGCCTCGTCGAAGACCAGGTGCTCGTACACCTCGTCCGTCACCACGAGCAGGTCCCGCTCCACCGCCAGCTCGGCGATCGCGGCCAGCTCCGCGCGGGTGAGGACCGTGCCGGTCGGGTTGTGCGGGGTGTTGATCAGCAGCAGGCGGGTGCGGTCGGTGACGGCGTCGCGCAGTTCGTCGAGGTCCAGGCGGAAGCTGCCCTCGTGCGGGCGGAGCGTGACCGGCACCCGGCGCCCGCCCGCCATCGCGATGCACGCCGCGTAGGAGTCGTAGTACGGCTCGAGGGCGATCACCTCGTCGCCGGGCTCCACCAGGGCCAGCAGCGAGGCGGCGATGGCCTCGGTGGCCCCGGCGGTGACCAGGACCTCCCCGTCGGGGTCGCAGGACAGGCCGTAGCGCCGCTGCTGGTGGGCGGCGACCGCGGTGCGCAGCTCCGGAACGCCGGGCCCCGGCGGGTACTGGTTGCCGAGGCCGTCCCGCAGCGCCCGTACGGCGGCCTCCCTGACCTCCTCGGGGCCGTCGGTGTCGGGGAAGCCCTGCCCGAGGTTGATGGCGCCGGTGCTCAGGGCCAGGGCGGACATCTCGGCGAAGATCGTCGTCCCGAACTCGGCGAGCCGGCGGCTGAGGAGGGGGCGCGCGCTGGAGGTCATACGGGTCATCCTCCGCCGAAGCTCTGGACTTCCTCAACTCTGCTTTGGGGCGTGCCGGGCGCGGGCATCCCCTGTTCACGCAAGAGCGAGGCGCCCACGGGGGGCCGCTTCGGGGGAACGGAAGGAGGGTGACGCCATGGTCGTCGGCATCATCCTGGCGGTGATCGGAGTCGTCTTGGTCGGGGCGCTGGTGTCCAAGGCCCGCGGCGGCGGATCCGGACGGGCGACCCGTCGGGGGGCGGGGGCCTCCACCGGATCGCGCCACGACAGCGGCGGCAGCTGGTGGGCCGGGGGCGGAGACTCCGGCTCGTCCGGCGGACACTCCTGCGGCGGCGGCTCGTCCTGCGGAGGCGGGTCGTCCTGCGGCGGGGGTGGAGGGGGAGGAGGCGGCTGCGGCGGAGGCAGCTGACGTACGTCGGCCGCGCTCCCGACGGGGGAGCCGCAACCACCGAACGCGGGGTCCGCACTGGGGCGGGCCCCGCGTTCCCGTGCCGGTCGGCGGGGCCCGGGGCCCCCGCCCGTAGGAGGTGTCGAACCTCTGTCAGGAAAGTCGGGCAACTCCGAGTGAGTTCTGACAGCTTCGCATGTCTGTAGGACAACTGCCGCCGGGCCGTGGCGGATCGAGGCGTGACTCCGGCAACTGCGCGAGGCAAGCGGGAACTTGGGAGGACGGCGAAAGCCCGGGCACCCGTCTGTCCCGGGTCCCGGCGTGAGCCACGGCGTACCGGCGCACGCCTCCCCGGCACCGGCGCACGCCGTAGTTGAACAGTTGAGCTGTGGAGCCCTCTGAGGGATGGAAACCCTGCGAACTTGGGTAAAGACGCTGTTGCGGCGCCACAGTTCATGATTCCCTCTAAAACACCAACGCAGCCTCTCGGACGTTCTGCGGACACCTTCCCGAAACCGGCCGACCGGTTTGCCCCGGGCCGAATCCCCCGGTGCGACCGGGGTGCAGCGGACCCATCTCCCTCTCCTTGTGTGCTTGCGGAGCCGATCCATGCTCACGACCCTGAACACCTCCTACACCGACACGCGGGCGGCCGATCTCGCCTGGGCCCTGGGGCGCGAGCCGCTTCCCGCGCTGGCCACGCTCGACCTCGAACTGGCGGGCGTCCGACTTCAGTTGCGACTTCTCGGCGCCTCCCACCAGGTTCTGCTGGAGGAGGGGGGCGTCTGCTCGGAGACGGTGGCGTGCATTCCCGGCAGCAGCACGCCGCTTCCGCTCGGCGTCGCCAAGCGGTTGGGCGACTGGGAGTACGAGTTCGCGGCCCGGGTCGAGGTCCTCTCGCCCGGCTCCTTCGCGGGCCGCGCCCAGGAGTTGCTGGCCCTCGTCTCCGACCATCCGCACGGCCTGGCCGGCGTCTTCCCCGGCAGCCCGCACGCCTTCACGGCACTGCTGGCCCAGCACCACGAGGGACAGGTGCACTGGCGGACCTGGCACGCGTACCCGCAGGACGGGCAGTTGGTGGCGACCCGCACGAAGGTGGGCGTACGGGTGCGGGCGTCGGCCGCCGCCAGCTGAATCTCCCCGGCACCTCACTCACTCGGCGAGCCGGATCTCACACCGTTATCGGGCCTCTGTGGACCAGCATCACACGTGTGGGTGACGAACCGCAGTGGAGGCGTGACGTAACGTCGCAACGTGATCGAGCCGCACGCGCCCGCCCCGCCCGGTTACCCGCCGCCCTTGAGCGCCCCGGGCGGCCCCGGCGGCCCGGCGCAGCTGCCCGTCCGGCCGGGCACCGGACGGGTCCTGGTCCTGGCGGGTGCGTTCGTCTGCGCGGCCTGCGGACTGGTGTACGAGCTGGAACTGGTCGCCCTCGCCTCGTACTTGATGGGCGACTCCGTCACCCAGGCGTCCGTCGTGCTGTCCGTCATGGTCTTCGCGATGGGCATCGGCTCCCTCGCCGCGAAGCGGCTGCGCGGGCTCGCCGCGGCCGGCTTCGGCGCGGTCGAGGCGACGCTCGCCCTCGTCGGCGGGTGCAGCGCGATGGCCCTGTACGCGGTCTTCGCCTGGACCGGCGACTGGGGCGGGATGTGGGCCAGCGGACCGCGCTGCCTCCTGGTCGCCTTCTCCCTCGCGACCGGGCTGCTCATCGGCGCCGAGGTCCCGCTGCTGATGGAGCTGATCCAGCGCATCCGCCGCCAGGACGCGGGCGGTGCGGTGGCCGACCTGTTCGCCGCGGACTACGTCGGTGCGCTCGTCGGCGGACTCGCCTTCCCCTTCCTCCTGCTGCCGTTCCTCGGCCAGCTGACCGGCGCGCTGATCACCGGCGCCGTCAACGCGATCGTCGGGGGCGCGCTGGTGCTCGGCCTGTTCCGCCGGGACCTGACCCGGCGCGCCCGCTGGCTGCTGCTGCTCGCCAACGCGCTCGTGCTGGCGATCCTCGCCTCGGCCGCCGTCCTCGTCGACGACTTCGAACGGGCCGCCCGGCAGGCGGTGTACGGCGAGGACGTACGGGTGGCGCTCCAGACCGGTGTGCAGGAAGTGGTCTTCACCGGGGGCACGCACGGGCGGCCCCTCGACCTGTTCCTCGACGGCCGGCTGCGGGTCAGCGGGCGCGACGAACTGCGCTACCACGAGGCACTCGTCCACCCGGCCATGACCGGGCCGCACGCGCGCGTGCTGATCCTCGGCGGCGGCGACGGACTGGCGGCACGCGAGGTGCTGCGGCATCCCGGGGTTGACCGGGTCGACGTCGTCGAACTCGACGAGGAGGTCGTGCGGCTGGCCCGCACCGACCCGGCCCTGTCCGCGCTGAACAAGCACGCGTTCGGCGACCCGCGCGTGCGCGTGACCACGCAGGACGCCTTCGGCTGGCTGCGCGGAGCGCCCCCGGCGTCGTACGACGTGGTCCTCTCGGATCTGCCGGACCCGGGCATCACGGCCAGTACGAAGCTGTACTCGCAGGAGTTCTACGGGCTCTCGCGCCGGGTGCTCGCCCCCGGCGGCCGGCTCGTGGTGCACGCCGGGCCCGTCGCGTCCAGTCCGCGGGTGTACTGGACCGTGGACGCGACCCTCCGCGCGGCCGGTTTCCGCACCGCCCCGTACTGCACGGGCGTCCGCCACGCCGGTTTCGCCGTCGGCCCCGACCGCACCCTCGCCGACCGCTCCCGGGCGCCCCGGGGCTGGGGCTTCTTCCTGGCCGCACGCACGGAGCCGCGGCCCCGCCTCGGCCCGGACAGTCCACGCCTGTACGTCCTCACGGACGCGTCCCTCGCGGCGGGGGAGCGGGCGGCGCGGGGCACGCGGATCGCGGGGCTGCCCGCCTCGACGCTGGTGCATCCGCGCTACTGAGCGGGTCCCGGGGCGGCCTGGTGAGGGTGGGGGAGGGCGGTGAGGATACGCCTGGTGGGGCGTATCGGGGGCTAATCCCGAAGGCGGGGGTGCGTTTCGGCGCGTGCTGGGTAGAGTCCGTCCACATGGAGCACGAGGTGTTCGTTCCGGTTCCGGCCGAGCGGCTCAGGGAGGTGCTGGACGACCCCGCGCGGGTCGCCCGGGTGGTTCCGGGGCTCCAGCAGGACGCCGGCGCCGAGCCCGTCACCGGCCGGCTGAAGATCCGGGTCGGCAGCCACTCCGTCACGTACCGGGGTGCCGTACGGGTGTCCCGGGCGGACGACGGGGCGTACGCCGTCGAGGGCGACGCCACGGAGGCCCGCGGCACCGGCTCGGTGAAGCTCGCGCTGCGCATCGCCCTGCGGGACGCGGCGGACGGCACGACGGTCGTTTTCGACGGTACGGCCGCCGCGGACGGACGGATCAAGGACCTCCCGTCCGACGCGGTGGAGAGCGCCGTCACCCGCCTGCTGAACCGTTTCGCGGAACACCTGGCCGCGGCAGCCCCGGAAACGGCCACGCCCCTCGCCACCCAGGACTTCGAACCCCGCGCCGCGACCGACTACGAGACGACCCCGGACGCGGACGACGCGGCTTTGCCGCCTGCGCCTCCGGCGGGGGCCGAGGGGGGCACCGTGGCCGGGGCGTCGAGCCCTGCGGACGGGACCTCGGCCGAGATCCCGACCGACGCGGGCGCGGCGGCCGGGGAGGGCGCGGCTCCGGGGTCTGCGGGAGGTGGCTCGGCCGACGAGCCCCTGACCGCCGGGGCTGCCGAGACGACTTCCGGGACCGCCCGGGAGACTTCCGCCCCCGGACCCGACGACGAGACGCCCGCCTCCGGCCACACCGCCGACGATGCTCGTGCCTCGGGGGTCGGTGACGCGCCCTCGGCTCGGGGTGGCGCCGACGATGCTCGTGCCTCCGGGGATGGCGACGGGTCCTCGGCTCCGCGTAACGCGGACAGGTCCTCCGCGCCGGGTGACGCCGACGAGCACCCTGCCCCCGCAGCCGACGACGACGCTCCCGCCCCCGTCCCCGAGCCACCCGCCGTCTTCGAGAGCGACGTTCCGCCGTCCTCTTTCGGTCCCTCGGACGAGGAAGACGAGGAAGACGAGGACGACGAGGACGACAATGACGACGAGGACATCGCCGAGGCGGCGCATGCGCGGCGGACGATGATCGGGCGCAGCGCCGAGGAGGTCGATCACGCCCCGCCGCGAGGCCGGTACGCGCCGGTCCCCGCGCCGCAGACCGTGATGCCTGCCGCCCCGCTGCGCTGGGCGGCCCCCGCGGCGGCGCTCGCGCTGGCGTCGGCCATCGTGGCGGTCCGGGCCCTGCGCAGGCGCCGCTGAAAAGCCCCGCACCGGGTGATGCCCTCTTGATCACCCCAGTAGGGTCGTCCCGTGAGTGACGAAGACATCACGCTGACCGCGGGCGACGCGGAGGTGACCGTGCAGCCGGGCAACGGCGGCCGGGTCGGAGGGCTGCGGATCGGCGGCGTGGAGACGCTCCGGCAGGGGGAGCGGTTCGGCTGCTTCCCGATGGTGCCGTGGTGCGGGCGGGTCCGTGACGGGCGCTTCCTGGACGGCGCCGTCGTACGGCAGATGCCCCTCAACGCCCCGCCCCACGCCATCCACGGCACCGCCCGCGACGGCGCCTGGCGCACCGCCCGCACGAGCACGGCCGAGGCCGTCATCACCTACGAGCTCGTCGACCCCTGGCCCCACCCGGGCCGCGTCACCCAGGTCGTCGCCCTCGCCGAGGACGCGCTGACGCTGACCATGTCCGTGGAGACGTACGAGTCGTCGTTCCCGGCGCAGATCGGCTGGCACCCGTGGTTCAACCGGAACCTCGGCGGCGAGGACGTGCGCATCGACTTCGACCCGGCCTGGCTGGAGGAGCGCGGCGACGACCACCTGCCCACCGGCAACCGCGTCGAGCCGAAGCCCGGCCCCTGGGACGACTGCTTCGGAATGCCCGGCGGCGTGGACGTGACCCTCACCTGGCCCGGACAGCTGGAGCTGAAGGTGGCCAGCAGGGAGCAGTGGGTCGTCGTCTACGACGAGCAGGAGGCGGCTGTGTGCGTGGAGCCGCAGACCGGCCCGCCCAACGGGCTCAACACCATGCCGCGCCTGGTCACGCCCCTGGAACCGCTGGAGGCCACCACGACCTGGAGCTGGCGCCGCCTCTAAGCTGGGCGGCATGACGGACACACGCGGCGCGCTGCTGCAGCAGATCAAGGACAAGGCCGTGGTGCACGGCAAGGTGACCCTGTCGTCGGGTATCGAGGCCGACTACTACGTCGACCTGCGCCGCGTCACCCTCGACGGCGAGGCAGCGCCGCTGGTCGGGCAGGTGCTGCTCGACCTGACCGCCGACCTGGAGTTCGACGCGGTGGGCGGCCTCACCATGGGCGCCGACCCCGTGGCCGCCGCCATGCTGCACGCCGCCGCCGCGCGCGGGCGGCGCCTGGACGCCTTCGTCGTGCGGAAGGCCGCGAAGGCGCACGGCTTGCAGCGCCGCGTCGAGGGCCCGGACATCGAGGGCCGCCGTGTGCTGGTCGTCGAGGACACCTCCACCACTGGCGGCTCCCCGCTCACCGCTGTCGAGGCCGTGCGCGAGGCGGGGGCCGAGGTCGTCGCCGTCGCGACCATCGTCGACCGGGCCACCGGCGCCGCGGAGAAGATCCAGGAGGGCGCCGGGGTGCCGTATCTCTTCGCGTTCTCCAAGGACGAGCTGGGCCTGGACTGAGCCCGGGCCGACCAGGGCGTGGACGGTGGCCTGGACCTTCCGGCCAAGTCTGGAAAGATGGGGCCGACGATGACGTCGCACCCCAAGGTCTAGGTCAGGGCCGAGAACGCAGTACGCCAACCCGCAGATACAAGGAGCGGACGCATGCCCATCGCAACTCCCGAGGTCTACAACGAAATGCTGGACCGGGCGAAGGCAGGAAAGTTCGCCTACCCGGCCATCAACGTGACCTCCACCCAGACCCTGCACGCGGCCCTGCGCGGTTTCGCTGAGGCGGAGAGCGACGGCATCGTCCAGATCTCCACGGGTGGCGCCGAGTTCCTGGGCGGTCAGTACAGCAAGGACATGGTGACCGGCGCGGTCGCCCTGGCCGAGTTCGCGCACATCGTCGCCGAGAAGTACCCGGTGAACATCGCGCTGCACACGGACCACTGCCCGAAGGACAAGCTCGACGGGTACGTACGCCCGCTGCTGGCGCTCTCCAAGAAGCGCGTCGAGGCCGGCCTGAACCCGCTGTTCCAGTCGCACATGTGGGACGGCTCCGCCGAGACCCTCGCCGACAACCTCTCCGTCGCCCAGGAGCTGCTGGAGCAGGCCCGCGCCGCGAAGATCATCCTCGAGGTGGAGATCACCCCGACCGGTGGCGAGGAGGACGGCGTCTCCCACGAGATCAACGACTCCCTCTACACCACCGTCGACGACGCGATCCGCACCGCCGAGGCCCTGGGCCTGGGCGAGAAGGGCCGCTACCTGCTCGCCGCCTCCTTCGGCAACGTGCACGGCGTGTACAAGCCGGGCAACGTCGTCCTGCGTCCCGAGCTGCTGAAGGAGCTGAACGAGGGCGTCGCCGCCAAGTTCGGCAAGGCCTCCCCGTTCGACTTCGTCTTCCACGGCGGCTCGGGCTCCTCGGAGGAGGAGATCCGGACCGCCCTGGAGAACGGCGTGGTCAAGATGAACATCGACACGGACACGCAGTACGCCTTCACGCGCCCGGTCGCGGACCACATGTTCCGCAACTACGACGGTGTCCTGAAGGTCGACGGCGAGGTCGGCTCCAAGAAGACCTACGACCCGCGCACCTGGGGCAAGCTCGCCGAGGCGTCCATGTCCCAGCGCGTCGTCGAGGCCTGCGGCCACCTCCGCTCCAGCGGCACGAAGATCAAGTAAGTCCCGGTTCGAACGCGTGGAGCCCGGCGCCTCCTGTGGCGCCGGGCTCTTCCGTATGCTCCCTGCATGCCCGATGTCCGGTTGGCCTCACCGCAGGGCAAGTGGATCCTGCTCACCACCGTCCTCGGCTCCAGCATGGCCCTGCTGGACTCGACCGTCGTCAACGTCGCGCTGCCCCGCATCGGCCGTGACCTCGACGCGGACATGGCGGCCCTGCAGTGGACCGTCAACGCGTACATGGTCACGCTGGCCGGGCTGATCCTGCTGGGCGGGGCGCTGGGCGACCGTTTCGGGCGCCGGAAGGTGTTCGTCGTCGGCGTGGTGTGGTTCGCGGTGGCGTCCCTGCTGTGCGGGATCGCGCCGAACGCCGGGGTGCTGATCGCCGCGCGTGCCCTGCAAGGGGTGGGCGGTGCTCTGCTCACACCGGGGTCGCTGGCGCTGATCCAGGCGTCCTTCCATCCCGACGACCGGGGCCGCGCGGTGGGCCTGTGGTCCGGCTTCGGCGGGATCGGGGCGGCGGTCGGGCCCTTCGTCGGCGGCTGGCTGGTGGACGGGCCGGGCTGGCGGTGGGTCTTCCTGCTGAACGTTCCGCTGGCGCTGCTGTGCGTGCCCGTGGCGCTGCGGCACGTGCCCGAGTCGGGCGGCGAGGGGGCCCGGGGCCGGTTCGACGTGCTGGGGGCGGTGCTGGGCGCGTCGGCGCTCGCACTGCTGACGTACGCGTTGATCGAGGCGGCCGGTGCGGACGGCCTGGTGGTGGCGGGTACGGCGGTGGCGGGGGCGGTCGCGGCCGTGGCGTTCGTGGTCGTCGAGCGGCGGCGGTCCGAGCCGATGATGCCGCCGGACATCTTCTCCTCCCGCCAGTTCACGGCGGTCAACCTCGTCACGCTGTGCGTGTACGCGGCCCTCGGCGGGTTCTTCTTCCTCGCCGTGCTTCAGCTCCAGGTGGTGGTGGGCTATTCGGCCCTCGCGGCCGGTACGGCGTTGCTGCCGCCGACCGCGCTGATGCTGCTGTTGTCGGCGCGGTCCGGTGAGCTGGCCGACCGGATCGGGCCGCGGTTGCCGCTCACGGTGGGGCCGCTGCTGTGCGCCGCGGGGATGCTGCTGATGCTGCGGGTCGGGCCGGGGGCGTCGTACGTGGCCGACGTGCTGCCGGCGCTGTTGGTGCTCGGGCTGGGCATGGTCACGCTGGTGGCGCCGCTGACGGCGACCGTGCTGGGATCGGTGGACGTTGCCCGGGCGGGGCTGGCCAGCGGGATCAACAACGCGGCGGCCCGGGTGGCGGGGCTGGTGGCGGTGGCGGCGTTGCCGTTGCTGGCGGGGATGGGGAAGGAGGCGTACCGGGAGCCGGGTGCGTTCGATGTCG
>NZ_DF968188.1:0-43568 GCF_001270025.1 Streptomyces azureus
GGGGGGGGGGCTTCCTGCTGAAGGCTGGGTGATCGGGCCGCTTCGAGCGGTTGACGGCCCGCGTTCGCCTATTTAATCTGCATTCTCATACATAGATGATGTCTACATGAGGAGACCAGCTCTCGCTCGCCGACCTGGCCGCCCTCACCGTCCAACTCACCGCGGGACTCGACCTCGTAGGAGCCGCTCCGTGAACCTCGCCATCACCGACGTACGGCTGACGCCGATCCTGGTCGCGGACCCGCCGCTGCTGAACACGCAGGGCGTGCACCAGCCGTACACGCCCCGGCTGATCGTCGAGGTCGTCACGGCGGACGGGGTCACGGGCGTGGGGGAGACCTACGGCGACACCAAGTACCTGGAGCTGGCCCGGCCCTTCGCCGAGCGGCTGAAGGGGCGGCAGGTCAGCGATCTGAACGGGCTGTTCACGGTCGCGGACCAGGTCGCGGTGGACGCCTCCCGGGTCGAGAACGCCGTCGACGTCGGCGGGCTGCGCGGTGTCCAGACAGCCGACAAGCTGCGGCTGTCCGTCGTCTCCGCCTTCGAGGTCGCCTGCCTCGACGCCCTCGGCAAGGCTCTCGGGCTGCCGGTGCACGCGCTGCTCGGCGGCAAGGTGCGAGACGCCGTCGAGTACAGCGCGTACCTGTTCTACAAGTGGGCCGGCCACCCGAAGGGTGTCGCCTGCGAGAAGGACGACTGGGGGGCCGCCGTCGACCCGGCCGGGGTGGTGGAACAGGCCCGCCGGTTCACCGAGCGGTACGGCTTCACCTCCTTCAAACTCAAGGGCGGTGTCTTCCCGCCCGACGAGGAGATCGCGGCCGTACGGGCGCTCGCCGAGGCGTTCCCCGGTCACCCGCTGCGGCTCGACCCCAACGGCGCCTGGTCCCTGGAGACCTCGCTGAAGGTGGCGCGGGAGCTCGGGGACGTCCTGGAGTACCTGGAGGACCCGACCCTCGGCATCCCCGCCATGGCCGAGGTCGCCGAGCGGACCGAGGTGCCGCTCGCCACCAACATGTGCGTGACGACGTTCGCCGAGATCAAGGAGGCGTTCACCAAGGGCGCCGTCCAGGTGGTCCTCTCCGACCACCACTACTGGGGCGGGCTGCGCAACACCCAGCAGCTCGCCGCCGTCTGCCGCACCTTCGGTGTCGGTGTGTCGATGCACTCCAACACCCACCTGGGCATCTCGCTCGCCGCGATGACCCACGTGGCGGCCACCGTCCCGAACCTCCACCACGCCTGCGACTCCCACTACCCCTGGCAGCCGGAGGACGTGCTCACCGAGCGGCTCGGCTTCGAGGGCGGCAAGGTGACCGTGTCCGACGCGCCCGGGCTCGGTGTGGAGCTCGACCGTGAGCGGCTGGCCGTGCTGCACCGGCGGTGGCTGGAAGACGACGGTGCGCTGCGGGACCGCGATGACGCGGCGGCCATGCGGGTCGCCGACCCGGCGTGGGTGACGCCCTCGGTGCCCCGCTGGTAGGCCCGGCTCTCCGGTCGCTCAGGGGGCGCGCGGGGGGCCGGTGCGAGCTGACGGAACGGGTGGGCCCGGCGTGATCGGCGTCACGTTGTCAGTGATGTGGTGCAGACTGGCCTGATCCGCACCACGTCAGGGAGCGCATCGTGATCGCGTCCACCGCCCCGGCCGGAAAGGGCCCGGCCGGAAAGGGATCGCACCGCCAGACCCAGGTCGATCCCCTCGCCCCGCTGCGCGCGCCGGACGACCCGCCCTGGGACGTCTATCTCACCGGCACCGTCTTCCTCGACATCATCTTCACCGGGCTCGACTCCGCCCCGGTGCGCGGGACCGAGTCCTGGGCGCGCGGGATGGGCTCGAGCCCCGGCGGCGTCGCCAACATGGCCACCGCCCTGGCCCGCCTCGGCCTGCGTACGTCCCTCGCGGCGGCCTTCGGCGACGACCACTACGGCGACTACTGCTGGGACGCCCTGGAGCACGGCGAGGGCATCGACCTCTCCCCGTCGCGCACGGTGCCCGGCTGGCACTCCCCGGTGACGGTCTCCATGGCCTACGAGGGGGAGCGCACCATGGTCTCGCACGGCCACGAGCCGCCCCCGGAGGAGCCCGCCCCCGAGTGCCCGCCCCGCGCGCGTGCCGCCGTCGCCTCCCTCGCCCCCGGCGTGAGCGCGCCCTGGATCGCCCAGGCCGCGAGCAAGGGCGCGCGGGTCTTCGGCGACGTCGGCTGGGACGACACCGGCGCGTGGGACCTGGCGGCGCTGTCCGACCTGCGGTACTGCGAGGCGTTCCTGCCGAACGCGGAGGAGGCCATGCGGTACACGGGCGCGGACTGCCCGAGGGCGGCGGCACACGCGCTGACCGAGCACGTGCCGCTCGCGGTGGTCACGCTCGGGGCGGACGGGGCGTACGCGGTGGACCGGCGCACGGGGGAGACGGCTGAGGTGCCGGCGATCGAGGTCGAGGCGCTCGATCCGACGGGGGCGGGGGACGTGTTCGTCGCCGGGTTCGTGACGGGGACACTGGCGGACTGGCCACTGGCGGACCGGCTGGCCTTCGCCGGGCTGACCGCGGCGCTGTCCGTGCAGGAGTTCGGGGGGTCCTTGTCAGCGCCGGGGTGGTCGGAGATCGCGGCGTGGTGGCGGAGGGTCCAGTCGGTGGAGGGGCAGGATCCGGCGGCGTTGCGGCGGTACGGGTTCCTTGCAGGGCTTGTGTCGGATGAGTTGGTGAGGCCCTGGCCGTTGCGGCGGGCCGTGCCGACGATCGGGTTCCGGCGCTCCGCGTGACGCCCTGGCGGACCAGGGGGCTCCGCCCCGAGCGGTCGGGCAAGAAGCCCGGGTGAAAACCCCGCCCCCAAAACCCCTACGGCGTTGTCAGTCCCCCGTCGTACCCTGGGAATCGCGAGGCCGCCCTCAGCTACGCGGCCGTGAACAGGAGGAACCGCAGGCCTTCAGCGCCGGCCCATGACTCAGACACCCACAGCTCACACCCCCGCGCAGGAGCAGGCCAGAGCACAGTTCACCGTCCCTGCCCAGCACCCCATGGTGACGGTGCTGGGGTCCGGCGACGCCCTCCTCCGCGTGATCGAGAAGGCCTTCCCGGCGGCCGACATCCACGTCCGGGGCAATGAGATCAGCGCGGTCGGCGACCCCGTGGACGTCGCCCTCATCGCCCGCGTGTTCGACGAGATGATGCTGGTGCTCCGCACCGGACAGCCGATGACGGAGGACGCAGTGGAACGCTCGATCGCCATGCTCAAGGCGAGCGAGAACGGGGAGAGCGACGGCCAGGAAACCCCTGCCCAGGTGCTCACGCAGAACATCCTGTCCTCGCGAGGCCGCACGATCCGCCCCAAGACGCTCAACCAGAAGCGCTACGTGGACGCGATCGACAAGCACACGATCGTCTTCGGCATCGGCCCCGCGGGTACCGGCAAGACCTACCTGGCGATGGCCAAGGCGGTGCAGGCCCTGCAGTCCAAGCAGGTCAACCGCATCATCCTGACCCGCCCGGCGGTCGAGGCGGGAGAGCGGCTCGGATTCCTCCCGGGCACGCTCTACGAGAAGATCGACCCGTACCTGCGCCCGCTCTACGACGCGCTGCACGACATGCTCGACCCGGACTCGATCCCGCGGCTGATGGCGGCGGGCACGATCGAGGTCGCGCCGCTCGCCTACATGCGCGGCCGCACGCTCAACGACGCCTTCATCATCCTGGACGAGGCCCAGAACACGAGCCCCGAGCAGATGAAGATGTTCCTCACCCGCCTCGGCTTCGACTCGAAGATCGTGATCACGGGTGACGTGACGCAGGTCGACCTCCCGGACGGGACGAAGAGCGGTCTGCGGCAGGTGCAGGACATCCTGGACGGCGTCGAGGACGTCCACTTCTCCCGCCTGTCGTCCCACGACGTCGTCCGGCACAAGCTGGTGGGCCGTATCGTCGACGCGTACGAGCAGTACGACACCAAGCACGGCACCCAGAACGGCGCGCACAAGGGCCGCGGCAAGTCCGGGCACAAGGGGAAGTAGACACACACAGCACCATGTCGATCGACGTCAACAACGAGTCCGGCACCGAGGTCGACGAGCAGGCGATCCTCGACATCGCCCGCTACGCGCTGGCGCGGATGCGCATCCACCCGCTCTCCGAGCTCTCGGTGATCGTCGTGGACGCCGCCGCCATGGAGCAGCTGCACATCCAGTGGATGGACCTGCCGGGCCCCACGGATGTCATGTCCTTCCCGATGGACGAGCTGCGCCCGCCCTCCAAGGACGACGACGAGCCGCCGCAGGGTCTGCTCGGCGACATCGTGCTGTGCCCCGAGGTCGCGGAGAAGCAGGGCAAGGAAGCGGACACGCAGCACTCCATGGACGAGGAGCTCCAGCTGCTCACCGTCCACGGTGTGCTGCACCTGCTGGGCTACGACCACGAGGAACCGGACGAGAAGGCCGAGATGTTCGGTCTCCAGGCGGCCATCGTGGACGGCTGGCGCGCGGAGCGGGGCCTGACCGGCCCGTCCCCGGCGCCGACGGTCTCGTAGCGCCGCCGATGAGTCCGCAACTCGCCCTGGGCGCGGTCGCCCTGGTCGTCGTGGCCTGGCTCTTCGCGTGCGCGGAGGCGGGCCTCGCGCGCGTCTCCAGCTTCCGCGCCGAGGAGGCCGTGCGCTCCGGCCGCCGGGGCAGCGCCAAGCTGGCCCAGGTCGCCGCCGACCCGACCCGCTACCTGAACGTGGCACTGCTGGTGCGCGTCGCCTGCGAGATGGCCGCCGCCGCGCTGATCACGTACGGCTGCCTGATGGAGTTCGACAACACGACCGAGGCCCTCCTGATCGCCATCGCGGTCATGGTCCTCGTGTCGTACGTCGCCGTCGGCGTCTCCCCGCGCACCATCGGCCGCCAGCACCCGCTGAACACGGCGACGCTCTCGGCATACGTCCTGGTGCCGCTGGCCCGGATCATGGGCCCGATCCCGTCGCTGCTGATCCTCATCGGCAACGCGCTCACCCCCGGCAAGGGCTTCCGCCGCGGTCCCTTCGCCTCCGAGGCGGAGCTGCGCGCGCTGGTCGACCTCGCCGAGAAGGAGTCGCTCATCGAGGACGACGAGCGCCGCATGGTGCACTCGGTCTTCGAGCTGGGCGACACCCTCGTCCGCGAGGTCATGGTCCCGCGTACGGACCTGGTGGTCATCGAGCGCTTCAAGACCATCCGCCAGGCCCTCACTCTCGCCCTGCGCTCCGGCTTCTCCCGGATCCCGGTGACCGGCGAGAGCGAGGACGACATCGTCGGGATCGTGTACCTGAAGGACCTGGTCCGCAAGACGCACATCAGCCGCGAGGCCGAGTCCGAGCAGGTGTCCACGGCGATGCGGCCGGCGTTCTTCGTGCCCGACACCAAGAACGCGGGCGACCTGCTGCGCGAGATGCAGAAGGAACGCAACCACGTCGCCGTCGCCGTCGACGAGTACGGCGGCACCGCCGGCATCGTCACCATCGAGGACATCCTCGAGGAGATCGTCGGCGAGATCACCGACGAGTACGACCGCGAACTGCCGCCGGTGGAGGACCTCGGCAAGGACCGCTACCGGGTCACCGCCCGCCTGGACATCGGCGACCTGGGCGAGCTGTACGGCCTGGAGGCGTTCGACGACGAGGACGTCGAGACCGTCGGAGGTCTGCTGGCGAAGGCGCTGGGCCGGGTTCCCATCGCCGGTGCCTCGGCCGTCGTGGAACTCCCCGACGGCCGGGAACTGCGCCTGACCGCGGAGGCCGCGGCCGGCCGCCGCAACAAGATCGTGACGGTGCTGGCGGAGCCGGTGGACCCGGCGGATCTCCCGGAGGAGGAGAAGCCGGAATGACCCCGCAGGAACTGCGCGCGTTCTGCCTGTCCTTCAACGCGGCCGTCGAGGACTTCCCGTTCAGCCCGGAGATCTCGGTCTTCAAGGTCCAGGGCAAGCTGTTCGCCCTGTCGCACCTCGACGCGCGCCCCTTGAAGGTCAACCTCAAATGCGACCCGGACGACGCGATCCGGCTGCGCCGCGAGCACGAGGGCCTGATCGTCCCGGGCTGGCACATGAACAAGCGGCACTGGAACACGGTCACGGCCGGCGGGGGACTCCCGGACCGGCTGGTCCGGGAGCTCGTCGAGGACTCGTACGACCTCGTCGTCGCGGGCCTGCCGCGAGCCGACCGCCTCCGCCTCGACCGGCCCTGACGCTTCCGTATGCTCGGATCATGACCGACAGCAGCGCACTCGACGCCGAGGACCGCAAGATCGTCACCCTCGCCCGTTCCGCACGGGCCCGCAACGGCGTGCCCGAGGGGGCGGCCGTACGGGACGAGACCGGACGTACGTATGTCGCGGGGACCGTGGCCCTCGACTCGCTGAAGCTCAGTGCCCTCCAGACGGCCGTGGCGATGGCGGTGGCCTCGGGCGCGAAGTCCCTGGAGGCCGCGGCCGTGGTGACGGAGGCGGAGACCGCGTCCGACGAGGACCGGGCGGTGGTAAGGGATCTCGGTGGCGCCCAGACGCCGGTGTTGGTGGCCGGGCCCGACGGGACGGTTCGTGCGACGGTGACCGCCGGCTGACGTGCCGGCCGGACTTCGGTGTAACCGGCGGTAATTAGGCGAGTTTTCAACCTTGCCGCCGTCTGCCCCGGACGCATCAATGGAACCGTCAGTTCCGACGGACCGTCAGGTTCGGCTCTCGGCAGTGTGTCCGCATCCACGTGCCGAGCGGTCCCCCCACACGGAAACGGAGCCGGAATCCCATGAGATGCAAGCGAATCGGAGCAGGCGCGGCCCTGGCGGCCGGGGCCCTCGCGGTCACCGGGCTCGCCTTCGCCCCCGCCGCACTCGCCGTCACCCCCCAGACGGCGACGATCAGCGCCGACTGCGGCACCTTCGGCAGTGGCGAGGCCACGCTCACGGCCACGCAGGACGGCACCGCCGCCACGCTCACCGTCAAGTCATCCGCGATCACCGCGCCGATCGCGCTCGGCGAGGACTCGATCGCGTCCACGCTCACCCTGGCGAAGGCCGACGGCGGCACCGTCGACTTCACCGGCACGGAGAACCCGGCGATGGCCGCCGGCGCCCCCGTCGAGGTCGGCCCCCTCAGCGGCACCGTGGCCTCCGGCGACAGCCTGGAGGCCTTCGGCGGCTCGCTGAAGATGACCGTCTTCGGCATCACCATCACCTGCACGGCGACCGGGCCGCAGTCGCCGGGCCCGTTCGTGTTCGACTGATCCCGGCGGGCCGGGCGCGACCTACAGCGCGTCCGGCCCGCGCTCGCCCGTCCGCACCCGCACGACCGTGTCCACGGGCAGCGCCCACACCTTGCCGTCGCCGATCTTGCCGGTGTGCGCGGCCTTCACGACCGTGTCGATGACGGCCTCGGCGTCCGCGTCCTCGACGACGACCTCGATGCGGATCTTCGGCACCAGGTCGACCTGGTACTCGGCGCCGCGGTACACCTCGGTGTGGCCGCGCTGTCGGCCGTAGCCGCTGGCCTCGCTCACGGTCAGGCCGTGCACGCCGAGCTCTTGCAGGGCGTTCTTGATCTCGTCGAGGCGGTACGGCTTGACGATCGCGGTGATGAGCTTCATGCCTGGTGGGTGACCTTCTGGGCGGGGGAGAAGAGGAGGGGGCCGGGGCGCCGTGGCCCAGGATGCCGTGATCGTAGGCCGTCTCGGCGCGCACCGTAAGGCCCAGGCCGGTCTGCGCCCGGAGGCACCCGGTGGGCGGCGTTCGGGCGCCGGTGCGGCACGGCTCTGTGGATCAGGGAGAATGGGCGCCATGAGCGTTCGTACCCAGTCATCCGAAAAGCCGGCCGAAGCTGTCCACAGGGCTGGCTTCGCCTGCTTCGTGGGCCGTCCCAACGCGGGCAAGTCCACCCTCACGAATGCTCTGGTCGGCCAGAAGGTGGCGATCACGGCGAACCAGCCGCAGACGACGCGGCACACCGTGCGGGGCATCGTGCACCGCCCGGACGCCCAGCTGATCCTGGTCGACACTCCGGGGCTGCACAAGCCGCGCACGCTGCTGGGCGAGCGGCTGAACGACATCGTGCGCACCACGTGGGCCGAGGTGGACGTGATCGGCTTCTGCCTGCCGGCGAACGAGAAGCTCGGCCCCGGTGACCGCTTCATCGCGAAGGAGCTGGCGTCCATCCGGAAGACGCCGAAGATCGCGATCGTCACGAAGACCGACCTGGTGGACGGCAAGACGCTCGCCGAGCAGCTCATCGCGATCGACCAGCTCGGCAAGGAGCTCGGCTTCGAGTGGGCCGAGATCGTCCCGGTGTCGGCGGTCGGCGACAAGCAGGTGGGCCTGCTGGCCGACCTGATCGTCCCCCTCCTGCCGGAGGGCCCGGCGCTCTACCCCGAGGGCGACCTGACCGACGAGCCCGAGCAGGTCATGATCGCGGAGCTGATCCGGGAGGCCGCGCTGGAGGGTGTGCGCGACGAGCTTCCCCATTCCATCGCCGTGGTCGTCGAGGAGATGCTCCCCCGCGAGGACCGCCCCGCCGACAAGCCCCTTCTCGACATCCACGCCTTCGTCTACATCGAGCGCCCCAGCCAGAAGGGCATCATCATCGGCCCCAAGGGCAAGCGCCTGAAGGAGGTCGGCATCAAGTCCCGCAAACAGATCGAGGCTCTGCTGGGCACTCCGGTGTTCTTGGACCTGCATGTGAAGGTCGCCAAGGACTGGCAGCGGGATCCGCGGCAGCTGCGCAAGCTGGGGTTCTGAGGGTCCCGGGCGCGTTATGACGCCGTCGCAAGGCTCGCCCACACCGCGTTGCCGCCAGTGCGCGGCGAGCGGGTGACTCCCCAGCTGTCGGCTATCTCGCGCACGAGCAGCAGACCCCGGCCGCCCTCGTCGTCGAGGCCGGGGCAGCAGTCGGGGATGCCGCGGCCCGTGAGGTCGCCGTCGTGCACCTCCAACCGGAAGCGCTCGTCCGTCATCCGCCCGACGCCGCACAGGATCCGCTCGCTGGACGTGTGCAGTACGGCGTTCGTCACCAGCTCGGACACGAGCAGGACGGCGTTCGCGCACACCTCGTCGGGTACCTGCCACGAGGCCAGCCACGCCCGCGTGGCATGACGGGCGACTCTGACGCTGGTCCGCTGGGGCGGCAGTTCCAGCCAGTGGGTGCGGCCCGGGCGCACCGCGTCCAGGAACCGGGAGGTGGAAGTCGTGTGGGGGGACACGGCGGTCGCCTTCCGTGGGGGGTGGGCGCAGTCATGGAAGGGGCGAGGCGCGAAACGGACCGGCCGGAAAGGGGAGTTCAGGGTTCCGGCGTCGTCTTCACACAGTAACTATGCTCGCAGAGCAGTTCACGCTGCAACCATCTGCCGGTAGACGTCAACGACCCCCAGGTACTCCTGAACGCACCCGAACTGGCAGAGGTCCTGGACCTGAGCCGCCCGGTCGGGCTGTCCCTCAACGCCCTGATGCACTTCGTCACCGACGCCCAGGACCCGTACGGCATCGTGCGCCGCCTGCTGGACGCCCTGCTCTCGGGCAGCGCCCTGGCGCTGAGCCACTGCACGCCCCCGACTTCGACCCGTCCACCTGGCAGAAGGTCACCGACATCTACACCTCGGCCGGGACGCCGTGCGGTTCCGCTCCCGGGCGGACGTCGCCCGCTTCTTCGACGGCCTGGAGCTGCTCGACCCGGGCGTCACCGTCGGCCACCGCTGGCGGCCCGGCCTCACCGACGGCGACGCCCCGACGGACGCCGAGGTCAGCCTGTGGACCGGGGTGGGCACCAAGCCGTAGTTCCCTGGGCCCGCAGCACCTCCCGGTACCAGCGGTACGACGACTTCGGGGTCCGTTCCAGGGTCTCGAAGTCGACGTGGACCAGGCCGAAGCGGCGTGCGTAGCCCTCCGCCCACTCGAAGTTGTCGAGCAGGGACCACACGAAGTAGCCGCGCACGTCGACGCCCGCCTCCAGCGCCCGGTGCAGAGCCCGGATGTGGCCGTCCAGGTAGGCGATGCGGTCCTGGTCGTCGATGTCCGGGTACGAGCAGCCGTTCTCGGTGATCACGACGGGCGGGAGCCGGTCGCCGTAGCGGTCGCGGAAGGCGGTGAGGAGTTCGGTCAGGCCCTCGGGCACGACCGGCCAGCCGAAGTCGGTGACCGGATGACCGGTGATCTCCAGGACCGCGAAGGGGAGTTCGGCGGGCATGGCGACGCCGCCGAAGGTGATGTCGGTGCCCTGCGGGGCGCCCACCCGCGTCGGCGCGTAGTAGTTGACGCCGTACCAGTCGACCGGCTCGGCGATCACCTCCAGGTCGGCCTCGACGTCCCCGGGCATCAGCTCGCCGATACCGTCCGGGTACCGGCCCAGCAGCACGGGGTCCGCGAACAGGCGGTTGAGCAGCACGTCGTAGAACTCGGCCGCCTCCACGTCCTCCGCCTCGGTCGACGCCGCCCAGGTCGGGCCGTGCGAGTTGGCGATGCCGATGTCGGTGGCGCCCGAGGCGCGCAGGGCCCGTACGGCCAGGCCGTGGGCCAGCAACTGGTGGTGGGCGGCCGGGAGCGCGTCGAACAGCAGTTGCCTGCCCGGTGCGTGCACGCCCAGGGCGTGGCCCAGCAGGGTGTGTTCGGCGGGCTCGTTGAGGGTGATCCACTTCGTCACCCGGTCCCCGAGGCGGCCGGCGACGAGCGAGACGTAGTCGGCGAAGCGCGCGGCCGTGTCCCTTTCCAGCCAGTCGAGGTCCGCCGGCAGGTCCCAGTGGAACAGGGTCGGCACCGGGCGGACCCCCGCCGCGCACAGGTCGTCCACCAGCCGGTCGTAGAAGTCCAGGCCCTTCTCGGACCGCACCCGGGGCCAGGAGACCGAGAAGCGGTAGGCGTTCACGCCGAGGTCGGCCAGCAGGGCCACGTCCTCGCGGTGGCGGTGGTAGTGGTCGCAGGCCACCGTCGCCGTCGAGCCGTCCTTCACCCGGCCCGGCTCGGCCGTGAAGGCGTCCCACACGGACGGCTCGCGCTCCTCCGCCGCGCCCTCGATCTGGTGCGCCGAGGTCGACACGCCCCAGAGGAAGCCGGCCGGGAAGCGGGGGATCGGATTGCCTGCGTCAGTCGCCATGCGCTGGATCATCCGTACCAGCGGTAACAGAAGTCAACGGGCTTGTGGCGAGGACCTGTTACCGGGAACTCCTGGTGTATCCGGCGGGCGGAGACGCCGTGTCGTCGCCGCCGGATACGCAGAGACGCTGAACGCCTGTGGAGTGCCGGTAAGACGGGCAAACGCGCCCGCACAGCGCGGTGAAGCAGGAAGCCGCCGCAAGGGTCGGCCGACCCAGGCCGCATTCCCTGGACTTCAGGCCAGGGAGCACGTCAAGCACCTTCCTTCAGCACCCGCGAGATCAGCTTCCGCTGTTCGTCCGTCAGTCGCGGGTCGGCCGCGTACACCGTCTTCCCGTCCACGGTGATCTGGTAGCTGAACCCGTCCGGAACCCCGATCGGCGGCGTGCTCCGGCCGGCGGCGACCGCCTGCTCGGCCAGTGCGTGCCATTCGGGGGCATCGGGGCGGCCGGAGGTGTCCACCTCGGCATGTCGCTCGATGCCCGCGAACCCGCCCGTGCGCCTCACCTGAATACGCATGGCACCTGTCTAGTACGGAACTACAGGGTCCGCACCCCGACCTGCTCCCAGGCCTTCGACACGGCGTCCAGCTCCTCGCCGTCGCCGAACCGCTCCCGCGCGGCCTTGACGGTGAGCGTGGCGAAGTCGGCGAACATCGCCTGCTGCTTCAGCTCGCCGCCGGTCAGCACGTCGTACCAGATCAGCCCCGCGCGCTCCCAGGCGTGGCCGCCGAGGGCCGTGGCCGCCAGGTAGAAGGCGTGGTTCGGGATGCCCGAGTTGATGTGGACGCCGCCGTTGTCGCGGCCGGTGCGGACGAAGTCGTCCATCGTCGCCGGCTGCGGGTCCTTGCCCAGGACGTCGTCGTCGTACGCCGTGCCCGGCTCCTTCATGGAACGCAGTGCCTTGCCCGTCACCCGCGGGGCGAGCAGGCCGGCGCCGATCAGCCAGTCGGCCTCGGCGGCGGTCTGGCCGAGCGTGTACTGCTTGATGAGCGAGCCGAAGACGTCCGACACGGACTCGTTCAGCGCGCCGGGCTGGCCGAAGTAGGTGAGGTTGGCCGTGTACTGCGTGACGCCGTGGACCAGTTCGTGGCCGATGACGTCGATCGGGATGGTGAAGTCGAGGAAGATCTCGCCGTCCCCGTCGCCGAAGACCATCTGCTCGCCGTTCCAGAAGGCGTTGTTGTACTCGCGGTCGTAGTGCACGGTCGCGTCCAGCGGAAGGCCGTTGCCGTCGATCGAGTCGCGCTGGTACGCCTTCAGGAGCAGCTCGAAGGTCGCGCCGAGGCCGGCGTAGGCGCGGTTGACGGTGGCGTCCTTGCCGGGCTTGTCGCCCTCGCCCCGCACCTTGTGGCCGGGCAGGTCCGTGCCGTGCCGGGCGTCGTGGACCGTGCGGTGCGGCTTGGCGGGCACGGCCCCGGCGGGCTGGGCCACGGACGGGGCGCCGACGACCGTGGTCAGCCGGCGGTGGGTGCGCTCCAGGGCGTCGCGCTCCAGGGTCCGGCGGGCGGGTCCGGCGAGCGCGGGGTCCTCGGCCTGGGAGAGCTTGTCGAGGACGTGGGGCGGAACGATGGTGCAGAAGACGGGCTCGAAGCCCCCGTGAGTCGTCATGCCCGGCACCCTTGCACTGCGTGACGGTGCTGTCACTAGTAGCCACCATGATTGGTGAAATACCGGGACAAGGGTCTTCACTCTCCGTGGTGAAGTGGTGTGGCGCACTTTTTGTCCCGTATGTGCGTCCGGTCCCGCATACTGATACGGACCCGCGCACCCGGAGGGCCTCGGCTAGCATGCTGCGCATCATGCGTTTCGGGCTGCTTCTCCTTAGCTGCCGCGGCGAGGGCCTGTAGTCGAGGCCGACTCCCTCCCCGCGGAGCTTGGTGCTGCGTCGTCGGCCGTCCTTCCGGACACCCTCTGAGGAGCCCTAAGCATCATGGCGAACCGCCAGCAGCCCAGTTCCATGCCGATCCACAAGTACGGCCGCTACGAGCAGGTCGACATCCCGGACCGCACCTGGCCGGACAAGCGCATCACCACCGCCCCCCGCTGGCTCTCCACCGACCTGCGTGACGGCAACCAGGCCCTGATCGACCCCATGTCGCCCGCCCGTAAGCGCGCGATGTTCGACCTGCTGGTCAAGATGGGCTACAAGGAGATCGAGGTCGGCTTCCCGGCCTCCGGCCAGACCGACTTCGACTTCGTACGCTCCATCATCGAGGAGCCCGGGGCCATCCCCGACGACGTCACCATCTCCGTGCTGACCCAGGCCCGCGAGGACCTGATCGAGCGCACGGTGGAGTCGCTGAAGGGCGCCAAGCGCGCGACCGTCCACCTCTACAACGCCACCGCCCCCGTCTTCCGCCGGGTCGTCTTCCGGGGCTCCAAGGACGACATCAAGCAGATCGCCGTCGACGGCACGCGGCTGGTCATGGAGTACGCGGAGAAACTGCTGGGTCCGGAGACGGAGTTCGGCTACCAGTACTCGCCGGAGATCTTCACCGACACCGAGCTGGACTTCGCGCTGGAGGTCTGCGAGGCGGTCATGGACGTCTGGCAGCCCGGCCCGGGCCGCGAGATCATCCTCAACCTGCCCGCCACGGTGGAGCGTTCGACCCCCTCGACCCACGCGGACCGCTTCGAGTGGATGGGTCGCAACCTCTCCCGCCGCGAGCACGTCTGCCTGTCGATCCACCCGCACAACGACCGCGGCACGGCCGTCGCCGCCGCCGAGCTGGCCCTGATGGCCGGTGCCGACCGTGTCGAGGGCTGCCTGTTCGGGCAGGGCGAGCGCACCGGCAACGTCGACCTGGTCACCCTGGGCATGAACCTGTTCTCCCAGGGCGTCGACCCGCAGATCGACTTCTCCGGCATCGACGAGATCCGTCGCACGTGGGAGTACTGCAACCAGATGGAGGTCCACCCGCGCCACCCGTACGTGGGCGACCTGGTCTACACGTCCTTCTCCGGCTCCCACCAGGACGCCATCAAGAAGGGCTTCGACGCCATGGAGGCCGACGCGGCCGCCAAGGGCGTCACCGTCGACGACATCGAGTGGGCGGTCCCGTACCTGCCGATCGACCCCAAGGACGTCGGCCGCTCCTACGAGGCCGTCATCCGGGTCAACTCGCAGTCCGGCAAGGGCGGTATCGCGTACGTCCTGAAGAACGACCACAAGCTGGAACTGCCCCGGCGGATGCAGATCGAGTTCTCGAAGATCATCCAGGCGAAGACCGACGCCGAGGGCGGCGAGGTCACGCCGAAGGACATCTGGGCGGCCTTCGAGGACGAGTACCTGCCCAACCCCGAGAACCCGTGGGGCCGGATCCAGGTCAAGAACAACCAGTCGACGACGGACACCGACGGCGTGGACACGCTGACGGTCGAGGCCACGGTCGACGGCCAGGACACCGTCCTGTCCGGCTCCGGCAACGGGCCGATCTCGGCCTTCTTCGACGCGCTCCAGTCCGTCGGCATCGACGTACGGCTGCTGGACTACCAGGAGCACACGATGAGCGAGGGCGCTTCCGCGCAGGCCGCCTCCTACATCGAATGCGCGATCGACGACAAGGTTCTGTGGGGGATCGGAATCGACGCGAACACCACGCGCGCCTCGCTGAAGGCGGTCGTCTCGGCCGTCAACCGCGCGACTCGCTGACCAGTCCCGACGATGGTTCGAGGGCTTCGTCCGCCGTTGTCCGGCGGGCGGAGCCCCGTCGTATACCGGCCAATCCCTGTGTGGGTCACGGAAAGGTCTCCTCCGGGGTGCTGACTCCTCCTCATAGATGTGGCTAACATCACGCAAGCGCGGCGACGCTGCCGTGCGGCATGACGGAGGTGCGACGTGCTGCCAGGACGGGGACGAAACGGCCATGCCGCCAGGTTGTCGAGCATCCTGGGCACCCGTACCGCGTGGACGCCCGCCGGTGACGGGGAGTTCTTCTGCCCCGGCTGCGGCGGCGACCGCAACTACCAGCGGTTGACCGGACAACGCCGCTTCACTCTGCTCGGCCTGCCCTTGCTGCCGCGCGGCGAGACCGGCCCGGTCGTGGAGTGCGCCGCCTGCCGCCGCCACTTCGGCATGGACGTCCTCGACCATCCGACCACCACCCGCTTCTCCGCGATGCTCCGCGACGCCGTGCACACCGTCGCCCTCGCCGTGCTGGCCGCGGGCGGCGCCGGTTCCCGTACGGCGCTGGAGTCCGCGGTGCTCGCCGTGCGCGCGGCCGGCTTCGACGACTGTACGGAGGAGCAGCTGGCCGCCCTCGTGGAGGCGCTGGAGGCGGACACCGGCCGGATCACCGGGGAGCCCTGCGGTGCGGGGCTGGCCATAGAGCTGCACGAGGCACTGGACCCGCTCGCCCCGCACCTCGCCACGGCGGGCCGCGAATCGATCCTGCTCCAGGGGGCGCGTATCGCCCTGGCGGACGGGCCGTACACACCGGCCGAGCGGGACGTGCTCGCGACGGTGGGGGCGGCGCTGACCATCTGCTCGGACGACGTGACGCGGGTGCTGGCGGAGGCGGCGCGTACGCCGTCGTAGGGGAGCGTCTCTTCCCGCTGCCCCCGGCGTTACTCCCCGGGGAGTAATCCGCCGCTCGTACCGCCCTCGGCAGTAGCCCCCGATTCGGCCTCGGGCCCGACGAATCGGCCCCCGTGCGCCGGGATTCTGGAGACCGTTCCAGACACCCGGACCGGAGGGAGCCCGAGCAGTGGGGGACACAAGGAAAACCGCACGGCGGCGAGCCGTGCCCTGGGTGGTGGTCGGGCTGTGGCTCGCCGCGCTCGTGCTGGTCGGACCGCTCGCCGGGAAGTTCGCCGGCATCCAGCAGAACCGCGCGGTCGACTACCTGCCCGACAGTGCCGACTCCACGCAGGTGGCGCGGATCCAGGACCGGCTCCCGGGAGGCGAGTCGACCGACCTGGTGCTCGTGTACCACCGGGACGGCGGTCTCACCGACGCCGACCGGCGCACGGCCGCCGAGCAGGTCGCCGAGGTGCGCGGCGCCTACGACCTGACCGGCGAGCCGCGGGGCGTGCCGTCCGAGGACGGCTCCACCCTGATGTACCCGGTGTCCAGCACCCAGCCGGGCCAGGACGAGGAGGCCCGGAACGCCTTCGTGGACGGCGTGCGGGAGGTCGCCGAGGGGAGCGGCGGGCTGAGCGTCGAGGTCGGCGGGCCAGGGGCGCTGAACACCGACATGGGCAAGGTGTTCGAGACGATCGACGGCACCCTGCTGCTGGCCACGCTCGCCGTCGTCACCGTCCTGCTGATCCTGATCTACCGCAGCCCGTTCCTGTGGCTGGTGCCGCTCGCCGTGGCGGGCGTCGCCGCCGCCACCGCCATGGCCGCCGGGTACGGACTCCACGAACTGTTCGACGTCACCGTCACCGGTCAGAGCGGCGGCGTGATGACCGTGCTCGTCCTCGGCGCCGGAACCGACTACGCGCTGCTGCTCATCGCCCGCTACCGCGAGGAACTGCGGCGCCACGAACGGCCGTACGACGCCATGCGCACCGCTCTGCGCGGCTGCGGGCCGGCCATCCTCGCCTCCTCCGGGACCGTCGCGGCCGGGCTGCTGTGCCTGCTCGCGGCCGATCTCAACAGCAGCAGCGGCATGGGGCCGGTCGGCACGATCGGGGTACTCGCCGCGCTGGTCGCCATGACGACCCTGCTGCCCGCCGTGCTGGTGCTCCTCGGACGGCGGGTGTTCTGGCCGCTGATCCCCGCCTTCGGCAGTGAGCCCAAGGCCCGCCGGTCGCTGTTCGCCGCGATGGGGACCTCGGCGACGCGCCGGCCCGTCACCGTCCTGGCCGGCGGGGCCCTGCTGCTCGGTGCCCTCGCGCTCGGCACGCTGAACCTGTCCGGGAGCATCAAGCAGGAGGACTCCTTCACGGACCGGCCCGAGTCGATCACCGCGATGCAGACGCTGGCGCGGGAGTATCCGGAGCGCAGCAGCCGGCCGGTGACCGTCATCGCCCCCGACGAGCGGGCCGACGCGGTTCTGGACCGGGTCCGTGCGACGGACGGTGTCGCCGAGGTCGCCCCGGGGCGCTCCGGCTCGGGGTGGACCGAGATGGCGGTCTTCACCACTGCCTCGCCCGAGACCACGGCCGAGACCCGGACCATCGAGGCCCTGCGTGCCGGGCTCGACACGACGGGCGCCTACGTCGGCGGGCCCAGCGCGCAGCAGATCGACCTGGCCGACAGTGAGTCCCGGGACCGGAAGGTGATCGTGCCGCTGGTGCTGGCGGCCGTGTTCGTCATCCTGGTCGGGCTGTTGCGGAGTCTCGTCGCGCCGTTGCTGCTGCTGGCGGCGGTGGTGGCGGTGTGGGGCGCGGCCCTCGGCATCGGGGGCCTGGTGTTCGAGCCGGTGTTCGGCTTCTCGGGCAACGATCCCGGACTCGGGCTGCTGTCCTTCGTGTTCCTGGTCGCCCTCGGGGTGGACTACGGGATCTTCCTCATGCATCGGATGCGGGAGGAGTCCGTGAAGGGTGCCGAACCGGAGGCTGCCGCGCTCACCGCTCTGCGGACGACCGGTGGGGTCATCGCCTCGGCGGGGGTGGTGCTCGCGGCGACGTTCGCGGTGCTGACGACGCTGCCGATGGTGGGGCTGGTGGAGCTCGGCTTCGTCATCGCGGTGGGGGTGCTGCTGGACACGTTCCTGGTGCGCACGTACCTGGTGACCACCGCGAGTGTGCTGCTCAAGCGGCGGATGTGGTGGCCGGGGAGGCTCTCCCGCGCGACGGAGCGGACGGCCCCGCCTCAGGAGCGGAAGCCCTTGGCCGCGAACGCCCCCTGACCGACCGACGGCGCCCCTCCTCTCCCGGAGGGGCGCCTTCCTGGCCCAGGATGATGCCCGTGCAGGCACCCACCACACCGTCGGCGACCTGGTCGCGGCCCGCGGAGCGGATCATGGCCGCGATCAACCGCGAGCCCCTGACCGCCCCGCACGCCATCCGCAACGACGCGTTGCTCGCCGTTCTGACGGCCGCGCTCGCCGTCGTCCTCGCGCTGTTCGTCGACGACGGCCGCAGGCCCGACGCGCCCGGCTGGGCCCTGCTGCTCGTCTCCCACGTGCCGCTGGTGTGGCGCCGCCGCCGTCCCCTGCTCGTCCTGCTCGCCGTGGTGGCCTGCGTCTTCCCCTACCACTTCCTCGACTACCCGCACACCGCCGCCACCCAGGCCGCGTACGTCGCCCTCTACACCGTCGCTGTCACCGGCCGGCCGCTGCGCACCGTCCTGGTCGGCATCGGCGTCATCACCCTGTCGGTGAGCGTGATGCTCACCATCAGCGCCCACGAGGCGCTGGGGCTGCTGAAGGCATCCGGCTGGGTCGTCGCCGTGCTGTTCCTCGGCGTCGACGTGCGCTTCTACCGCCAGTACGTCGCCTCCATCGTGGAACGCGCCGAACGCGCCGAGCGCACCCGCGAGGAGGAGGCCCGGCGGCGGGTCGCCGAGGAGCGGCTGCGGATCGCCCGGGACCTGCACGACCTGCTCGCGCACACCATCACCCTCATCGGCGTGCAGACCTCCGTCGCCGCCCACGTGCTGTCCGCCGACCCCGAGCGGCTCGACCGGGAGACCGTGGCCAAGGCGCTGGACGACATCGCCGAGACCTGTCGCAGCGCCCGCGGGGAGCTCCGTACGACGCTGGAGGTGTTGCGCGAGCACGGTTCTCCGGACGCCCGCGGTCCGCTGCCCGGCCTGGACGGTCTGACCGACCTGGCGGAGGCCGCGCGGCTCGCCGGTGCCCGGGTCGAGCAGACCGTACGGATACGGCAGGCGCCGCCCGCCGTGGGCGCCGCCGCCTACCGCATCGTGCAGGAGGCGCTGACCAACGCGGTACGGCACGCGGGACCCGGACCGGCCGTCCGCGTCGATCTGGTGGAACGGGAGGGCGCCCTGCACCTGTCGGTCAGCGACGACGGCACGGCACCGGGCGCGGGCGGCACCCCGGGCTTCGGACTGGTCGGAATGCGCGAGCGGGCGCGCAGTGTGGGTGGCACACTCGACGCCGGTCCCCGTGCGGACGGCGGCTTCGAGGTGACCGCCGTGCTGCCGCTGACGAAGACGGGGACCATGGGGGAGGGGACCGGATGACCATCCGAGTACTGCTCGCGGACGACCAGACCCTGGTACGGGAGGCGTTCGCGATGCTCGTGGAGTCGGCCCGGGACATGGAGGTCGTCGGCCAGGCCGCCACCGGCCGGCAGGCCGTGCGACTGGCCCGCAGCGAGCGCGCCGACCTCGTGGTGATGGACATCCGCATGCCCGACCTGGACGGCATCGAGGCGACCCGGCTCATCGCGGCCGACGAGGACCTCGCGGGCGTCCGCGTCCTGGTCCTCACCACGTACGACACCGACGAGAACATCGTGGACGCCCTGCGCGCCGGCGCCTCCGGGTTCCTGGTGAAGGACACCAGGCCGGCCGAACTCCTCGACGCCATCCGTACGGTCGCGGCCGGGGAGTCCCTGCTGTCGCCGGGGCCCACGGCACGGCTGATCGAGCGGTTCCTGCGCAGCCCCTCGGCACCGGAGACCGGTGGGCCGGAGTGCCTGTCCGGCCGTGAGCGGGAAGTGCTGTCACTGGTCGCGCGCGGCCTCAACAACACCCAGATAGCCGACGCGTTGGGCCTGAGCCCGCTGACCGCGAAGACCCACGTCAGCCGCATCATGGGCAAGCTGGCGGCGCGGGACCGGGCGCAGTTGGTCATCGTCGCGTACGAGTCGGGGCTGGTGACGCCGGGGAGCATCTGACGGACAGGTACTGTCCGATGCTCCGTCACGCTCCGTCAGGAGAGGGATGACACTCCTCAGACGCACACTCCTCGTCACCGCCGTCCTGTTCACGCCCCTCACCGCCACGACCCACGCCTCGGCCGCCCCCGGCTGCACGTCCTCCGTCCCGTACGTCTCGGGCGAGGGCGGCTACGACACGTACCGCATCCCGGCCACCGTCACGACCGCCAAGGGCACCGTCCTCGCCTTCGCCGAGGGCAGACGCGGCGGCGCGGGCGACACCGGCGACATCGACGTCGTTCTCCGGCGCTCGGCGGACGGCGGCTGCACCTGGGACCCGCTCACCGTGGTCGCCGCCGGGGACGGCGACACCCGGGGCAACCCGGCACCCGTCGTCGACCCGCGCACCGGCGCCGTCGTACTCCTCACCTCCTACAACAGCGGCGAGGTGACGGAGGCCCGGATCATGCGCGGCGAGGTCACGCCCGAGCAGAGCCGCCGGGTGTTCGTGCAGCGCAGCCGGGACGACGGCCGGCACTTCACCCCGCCCCGCGAGATCACCGCGCAGGTGAAGGCCCCGTCCTGGCGCTGGTACGCGACCGGCCCCGGCCATGCGATCGCCCTCACCCGGGGCCCGTACGCGGGCCGTCTGGTCGTCCCCGCCAATCACTCGGCGTCCCCGCCGGCCGGCTCCCCGGACACCGGTCAGGAGCCCCGCTACTACGGCGCTCACGCGCTGCTGAGCGACGACGGCGGCAGGACCTGGCGGCCGGGCTTCGTCGACGACTCGTACGAGGGGACCCACAACGCCAACGAGTCCACAGCCGCCCAACTCCCGGACGGCAGGGTGTACTTCAACGCCCGGGACCAGCACGGCACGAGCCCGGGCAACCGCCTCGACAGCCACTCGCCGGACGGCGGCCGGTCTCTCGACCGCCCGTACACCGTGCAGCCCACCCTGAACGAGGTCCCGGTCGTCCAGGGCAGCGTCCTGCAACTCCCCGGCCGCCGCGGTCCGTTGCTGTTCTCCGGTCCGTCCGTCCCCACCGCCCGCCGGGCGATGGCCGTCTGGCGCAGCACGGACGGCGGCGCCACCTTCACCAAGGCGCTGACGCTCTCCCAGCGGCCCGCGGCCTACTCCGACCTGGTGCCGCTCGGCCGGAAGACGGTGGGGATCCTCTACGAGACCGGGGCCCAGGGGCCCTACGGGACGATCGAGTTCCGCCGCCTCCCGGCCGACGGGCTCTAGAGCAGCCCCGCCGCCGCCAGGTACTTCCCGACCCGCTCCACCTCGTCCTGCGACAACGGCACCTGCGGCTCCGCCGTGGCCGGGCAGTCGATCACGCCCCGCAGGTGCAGCGCGGCCTTGAAGGCGCCGATCGCCGAGGAGCCGGGGCCCATGCGGGCCGGGTCGCCGACGGTGACCATGCCGAACAGGGCGCACAGCCGCTCCTGTTCGGTACGGGCCTCCGCCCACTCCCCGGCGCGGCACAGGCGGTCCAGGCGGGCGTAGCCGTGCGGGTCGACGTTGCCGAGGCCGGGCACCGTGCCGTCCGCGCCGACGGCGAGCGCCGCGTCGACGATCAGCTCGGAGCCGGTCAGCACGCTGAAGCCGGTGATGCCCTGGTGGGCCCGGGCGCCGGTGACGACCCGGCGGAAGGCGGCCAGGTCGCCGCTGGAGTCCTTGAGTGCGGCCAGGACACCGTCGGCGGCCAGCTCCAGGATCACGTCCGCGGGCAGCTTCGTGTGGACGGCGACGGGAATGTCGTAGGCGACCACCGGGACCGGGCTGGCCCCCGCGACCACGCGGTAGTGGCGGGCGATCTCCGCCGGGTGGGTCCGGGCGTAGAACGGGGCGGTGACGACGACCGCGTCCGCGCCCGCCGCCGTCACCGCCGCGACATGGCCGAGGACCCGGGCCGTCGTCATGTCGATCGCCCCGGCCAGCACCGGGAGCTGCCCGCTCACGTGGCCCGCGACCGACTCGACCACCAGCCTGCGCTGCTCGTCCGTCAGATACGCGGCCTCCGATGTCGAGCCGAGCACGAACAGGCCGTGCACCCCGCCGGCCACCAGATGGTCGACCAGCCTGAGCAGCGAGGGGACGTCCACCTCGCGGTCCGGTGTCAGGGGCGTGCAGACGGGCGGGATGACACCGGTCAGCGAGGTGATCGTCATGGGGCCTCCATCGGGTCGCTCCGGCGGACGAGGTCGCGGGTCGACTCGTCCTCCTGGACAGGATGGTGGCAGCGGAAGCGGTGGGCGGGGGCCGACGCGGCCGAGAAGTCCGGCATTGTCTGCGCGCACGTCCCGTCCGCCTTCCAGCAGCGCGTGCGGAACGGGCAGCCGCTCGGCGGGCGCGTCGCCGACGGGACCGGACCGGCCAGCGGGATCGGGTCGATCGGGTCGAGCAGGCCGGGCGTGGCGGAGAACAGGGCACGGGTGTACGGGTGCCGGGCCCGGTCGGTGACCAGGGCGGCCGGGGACTCCTCGACGATCCGGCCCAGGTACATGGTGATCACGCGGTCGCTCATCCGCCGTACGGTCTGGATGTCGTGCGACACGAACACCAGGGCCAGGCCCAGGCGTTCCTTCAGGTCCAGCAGCAGATTGAGGATCTGCGCGCGGACCGACACGTCCAGGGCACTGGTCGGCTCGTCCGCCACGACCAGGTCCGGGTCCAGTGCCAGCGCCCGGGCGATCGCGACGCGCTGCCGCTGCCCGCCCGACAGCTGGCCCGGCAGGGCGTCGGCGAGGGCCCGGGGGAGGCCGACCAGGGACATCAACTCCCGTACGCGTTCGTCGCGTTCCCTCCTCGTGCCCCGGTCGTGCACGTCCAGCGGGTCCCGCAGGATCTGCCGTACGGTCAGGCGGCGGTTCAGGGCGGTCGACGGGTCCTGGAAGATCATGCCGGTGCTGCCGCCGACGGCCCGGCGGCGTTCGGCGGGCGGCATCGCCCACAGGTCGCGGCCCCGGAACGACACCGTCCCACGCGTCGGCCGCTCCACACCCACCAGCACCTTCGCCAGCGTCGACTTCCCGCAGCCCGACTCGCCCACCACGCCGATGGTCTCGCCGGGCGCGATCGTCAGGTCGGCGCCGGTCAGGGCGTACACCCGGTCGCGGGTGAACAGGCCGCCGCTGCGGGCCTTGTGCACGACGTGCGCGTCGGAGAGCTCCATCAGGGCGGGCCGCTCGGTCATGACACCGCCTCGGTCTCAGTCGTCGCCAGCTCTACGGCCGGGTGATGGCAGGCGGCCGTGTGCGCCGGCGTACCGGTCAGAAGGGGAGCCGTCGTCCGGCAGACCCCGCTCGCCCGCGGACACCGGTCGGCGAACCGGCACCCGGCCGGGAAGTCGACGGGGGACGGCACGACCCCCTTGATCTGCGTCATCCGCTCCTGCGCCGACTCCAGCGACAGCACGCTGCCGAGCAGGCCGCGCGTGTAGTGGTGGGCCGGGGCCTCCACCAGGTCGGCGGTCACGCCGATCTCGACGATCTGCCCGCCGTACATCACCGCCACCCGGTCGGTGACGTCCGCGACCAGCGCCAGGTCGTGCGAGACGAGGATCAGCGCGAAGCCCAGCTCCTCGCGCAGCCGCAGCAGCAGCTCTATGACCTGGGCCTGCACGGTCACGTCGAGGGCGGTCGTCGGCTCGTCGGCGACGATCAGCTTCGGGTCGCGGGACAGGGCCATGGCGATCAGGACGCGCTGCCGCTGCCCGCCGGACAGTTCGTGCGGGTAGCTGCGCAGGGTGCGCCCGGGGTCGAGGCCGACCATTGTCAGCAACTCGGCGGGACCGCGCCGCCCGCCCCGCCGCACGACCTGTTTCAGTTGCGCGCGGATCGTCATCGCGGGGTTCAGTGACGACAGGGCGTCCTGGTAGATCATCGCCATCTGGTGGCCGAGGAGTTTGCGGCGTACGCGCATCGGTTCGGCGAGCAGGTCCCGCCCGCCGAACCGGACCTGGCCCTTGATGCGCGCGCCCTTCGGTGCCAGCCCCATGATCGCGAGCGCGGTCAGCGACTTGCCGCAGCCCGACTCGCCGACCAGGCCCAGCACCTCACCGGGATGCACCTCGAAGCCGATGCCGTCCACGATGTCCACGCCGCCGTGCCGCTGGTCGAAGCCGATGGCGAGGTTCTCCACCGCGAGTACCGGCTGCCCGTCCCGGGGCAGTTGACGGGCCCGGGCCCGCAGCCGCCGGGCCGCCTCCGTCAGGCCGGGCAGTTGTACGACCTCCCCGCTGCCGGGTTCCGGCGCCTGGAGCCGGTCGTCCTCGGGGACGTCCACGTCCCGCGCCGACGGGGCCGCCCACGCGTCGGACACCCCCTCGGACAGGATGTTCAGCGACAGCACCGTGACCAGCATCAGCAGGCCGGGGAACACCGTCGCCCACCAGCCGCCGGTCAGCACCATGTTCTTGCCGTCCGCGATGACACTGCCCCAGGACGGGTCGGGCGGCCGTACGCCCGCTCCGATGAAGGACAGCGACGCCTCGAAGACGATCGCCTCGGCGACCTGCACCGTGCAGAACACCAGCACGGGAGCCGCGCAGTTGATCGCCACGTGCTTCAGCACGATGTGCGGTGTCCGGGCACCGATCACCCGTTCCGCCGTCACGTAGTCCTCGCCGTACTGGTCGAGGACGTTCGCCCGGACGACCCGCGCCACCGGAGGCGTGAACAGGAACGCGATCGCGCAGATCAGCACCGTGATGCCCCCGCCGAACACCGCCACCAGCACGGCGGCGAGCGCGATGCCCGGGAACGCCATGACGACGTCCAGGCAGCGCATCAGCGTCTCGTCGACCGCCTTGCGCGAGGTGGCCGCGACGGCCCCGAGCAGCGCCCCGACCACCAGTGCCAGGCCGGTGGCGCCGAGCCCGATCGCGAGCGACCAGCGCGCCCCGTACATCAGCCGGCTGAGGATGTCCCGGCCGAGGCTGTCCTGGCCCATCCAGTGCCCGGCGGACGGATGCCCCGTGCCGTCGACGGGCGGCTGCTGGTCGAGCGGGTCGTGCGGGGCGAGCAGCGGCGCGAGCAGCGCCAGCAGGACGACGACGGCCAGGAAGCAGACGGCGGCCTTCGACAGCAACGGCAGCCGGCGCCAGCCGCGCAGCCGCACGCCGGGCCGGGACAGCGCCTCGGTGAGGCTCTTGCGGGTCATCACGTGGTCGCATCCCTCAGTCGCGGGTTGACCAGCAGGTAGAGGACGTCGATGACGAGGTTCACGACGACGAACCCGGCCGCCGTGGTCAGTACGACGCCCTGGACGACGGCCGGATCACCGTTCTTCACGGCGTCGATCATCAGCTTGCCCATGCCGGGCAGCGAGAAGATCGTCTCGATGACGACCGCGCCGCCGAGGAGATAGCCGACGCGCAGCCCGAGCACGGTGAGCGGGTTGATGAGCGCGTTCCGCAGCACGTTCCGCCCCACGACCACGCGCGGCGGCAGCCCGCTCCCGATCGCCGTCCGTACGTAGTCCTTGTCCAGCTCCTCCACCACCGCCGTCCGCACGATCCGGGTCAGCTGCGCCGCCACCGGAAGGGAGAGGGCGAGGGCGGGGAGCGTCATGGTCTTCAGCCACCCGGTGAAGGAGTCGGCCGGGTTGATGTAGCCGCCGGTCGGGAACCAGCCCAGGTCGACCGCCAGATACTGGATCATCAGCAGCGCCAGCCAGAAGCCGGGCGCCGCGACACCGGTCAGCGACACGACCCGGATGACCTGGTCGGGCAGCCGGTCCCGGTAGATCGCCGCGGTAACGCCGCCCACGAGGGACAGCACGACCGCGATGCCCAGGCCCAGGAAGGTCAGCTGGAGGGTGAGCGGCAGCGCGGTGGTGACCTGGTCGACCACCGGCGCCCGGGTCAGCGCGCTGGTGCCCATGTCGCCGTGCAGCAGGTCGGCGACGAAGTCGGCGTAGCGCACGGGCAGCGGGTCGAGCAGGCCGTGTTCCTCGCGGAAGTCGTGCAGTTGCTGCGGTGTCGGGTTGGCGCCCTGGAAGAACGCGGACGCCGGGTCGACGTCCGAGAACCGCATCACCAGGAACACGAACAGCACGATGCCGAGCATCAGCGGCACGAGCAGGGCGACCCGGCGGAGCAGGATGCGGACGACGGCGATCACGTGACGGCAACCCCCTGTCGCCTAGGCCCACTTGGCCTGAAGCAGGTTGATGCCCGGGTACGGTTGCGCCCTTATGCCGCTGAGCTGCTTCGGGTCCCAGGCCGTCATCAGCTCGTTGTGGACGACCGGGTAGAGCACGGCCTGTTCGGCGACGACGTCGATGTAGTCCTGGACCATCGCCTTCTTCTTCTCGGGATCCGGCTCCCTGGTGGCCCGGTCCATGTCCCTGAAGAGAGCCTTGGCGACGGGGTCGCCCGCCCACCGCGTGTACTGCATCCACAGGTTCTCGGGCCCGTAGTTGTAGTGCATGATCAAGTCGGCGTCGAGGCCGAACTGGTTGGGGTTCGAGGCGGCGGCGACGACCTGGTAGTCCTGCTTCTGGTCCATCTTCGTGAACACGGCCGTGGTCTCCTGCGGGGACAGGGTCGTCTGCACGCCGATCGCGTCCCAGGAGGACTTGATGGTCGGCAGGCAGTCGACGATCCAGCTCACGTTCACCGCGAGGATGTCGATGCTCAGCCCCCTGACCCCGGCCTCCTTCAGCAGCGCCTTCGCCCTGTCGGGGTCGTGGTCGTAGACCGTCTTGGCCCGGCGGTAGGACGGGTTGCTCTCGTCGAGGAAGGAACTCGACGGCTTCCCGTGGCCCTTGAGCGCGACCTCCACCATCTTCTCGGTGTCGATGGCGTAGTGCAGGGCCTGGCGTACGCGCACGTCGTCGAAGGGCTTGTGCTTGGTGTTGAACATCAGGAACAGGTTGTTCATCCCGGCGCCGCCCGCGACCGTCAGCCCGCTGCTCTCCAACTGCGCGATGTTGGCATACGGGATGTTGTCCGCGATCTGCGCGCCGGCGCTCGACCCCGAGATCTTCGCGACGCGGGGTGCCGCGTCCACGATCGTCAGCCAGTTCATCTTCTGGAAGGCAGGCTTGCGCGGGCCGTTGTAGCCGTCGAACGCCTCGAAGGTCGTGTTCGACTTCGGGTGGTGCGCGGTCTGCCGGTACGGACCCGAGCCGATCGCCTTGCCCTTGATGGCGTCGTCCCAGGCGCCCGGCCGCGAGAACACGTGCTTCGGCATGATCTTGGCGAGTGTCAGCCGCGAAAGCCCGTCCGGGAAAGGGAACTTGAGCACCAGCTCCACGTTCTGCGCGTCGACCTTCCGGACCTCCTTCAGCCAGCTCGCGAAGAAGCCCTTGGCGAGGGTCTGGGTGTCCGGGTCGAGGATCCGCTCGAAGACGAAGACCACGTCGTCGGCGGTCACGGGCTTGCCGTCGTGGAACTTCGCCCCGGCCCGCAGCGCGAACTTCCACGACGTGCTGTTCGGGTCCTTCGGCACCTCGGTCGCCAGGGCCGCGTACGGCTCGCGGGAGATCGGGTCGGTGTCGAGCAGGCCCTCGTAGATGTGGTTGTTGGCGGCCATGCAGAACGCGGACGCCGTCTGGGTGGGGTCCCAGCTGCCGTCGTTGCCGTAGCCGATCACCGCGGTCAGCGTCCGGTTCGCCCCGCTGCCGCCGCCACTGGTGTCGTTGGTGGACTCCGGCCCGGACGAACAGGCCGAAAGCGACGCGGAGACGGCGGCGGCCGCGCCCAGCGCGCCGGTGTACTTCAGGAACGTCCGGCGGTGCGGCGCCGGCACGTCGTGGGTCACGTCGCGCACGGGGTCCTCCAGCGAGAGATCTGGAAAGGAAACGAGGGGGCGAGCAGAGGAGATACGACGTCCTACGTCCTGCGGTCAGCGCGACCATAGGAGGGGTCGTGGAGGCGGTCAAGGGATCGCACACGAATGGCGTATCTGCCAGAGGTCGGACCAATGGCGCTGGAGCAGACGCTAGTTGACGGTCTATCAGGGCAGGTCCGGCGCCGGGTACCGCCAGAGGTGGGACGTGGGACGTCCGGGGCGCGTACGATGCGGCGCATGTCCGAGGAGCCCAGGACCAGCCGGATACAACGCCAGGTCGTGCAGCTCATCCTCGACCGCAGACTCACCGCCGGCGCGCCGCTGCCCACCGAGACCGAACTCATGGAGGACCTCGGCGTCAGCCGCAACTCCGTCCGGGAGGCACTCAAAGCCCTCCAGGCCCTCGACATCGTCGAGATCAGACACGGCTACGGCACCTACGTCGGCCAGGCCTCCCTCACCCCCCTCGTCGACGGCCTGACCTTCCGCACCCTGGCCCGGCACGACGACGACACCGGCGCCCTCGCCGAGATTCTCCAAGTCCGGGAGGTGCTGGAGGAGGGCCTGATCCGCCGGGTCGCCGCGACGGTCACCGAGGTGGAACTGGACAGGCTGGAGGGCGTGGTGACCCGCATGGAGTCCGCGGGCGGCACGGGCCGCTCCTTCCCCGAACTGGACCGCGAGTTCCACGAGATCCTGTACGCCTCCCTCGGCAACGCGCTGGTCCCCCAGCTCCTCGGCGCGTTCTGGACGGTCTTCCGCCGGGTCTCCGGCGCTCGCGGCTGGACCGACGACCCGTCCCCCGAGATCACGGTCCGCCGCCACCGCGACATCGTCACCGCCCTGCGCGCCCGAGACGTCGAGGGCGCGCAGCGGGCGATGGCGGTGCACTTCCGGGGGATCGAGGCGCGGGCGGCGGAGGAGTCGCGAGGGGTGGGCTGATTCCGCTCCCGGGGGAGCGAGCGCGGAGCATCGTGAGCGGCGTGACTGAGCTGTGGAACGAGAGCGACGCCGGTGTCCTGCGCCTGCCCTCTGGCCGACTGGTACGCGGCCGAGGCCTCCGCCACCCCCTGGACCCCACCGCGCCCACCCCCTCCTACGGCCTCTACTGCTCGGCAAGCAGCCTCCCGAGGTCCCCTGGGGGCCGACTGGTTGCGCTGGCCCGACTTCCGCCTCCCGTCGGACCGGGCGGCCGCCCGGGGGGTGCTGGCGAGCGCCTGGGAACGGGCCGCCGGGGAGCGCGTGGAGATCGCCTGCGGCGGTGGCCGGGGCGCACGGGGACGGCCCTGGCCTGCCTGGCGGTGCTGGACGGGGTGCCGGGGGACGAGGCGGTGGCGTATGTGCGTCGCCACTATGACCGGAAGGCCGTGGAGACGCCGTGGCAGCGGCGGTACGTACGGAGTTTCGGCGAGGGCTGAGCCCCTCCTTCGGCCGGGGACGAGGCCGGCCGGCGCAAGCGAGCTGAACCGCAAAGGATTCTTCGCGAAGACACCTTTGCGAAGAACTCTTTGCGGACTACCGTGTGTCGCATGGCTGATGCAGAGGAGAGGCCGGATGGCCCGAACGTCGAAGAGGACTCGGTTGTCCTGGACGCCAAGGGGCTGCGTGCCCTGGCGCATCCGGTGCGCGTGCAGTTGGTCGGGCTGCTGCGAAAGTACGGCCCGTCGACGGCCACCCGCCTCGCGGAGCGGCTGGGTGTGAATTCCGGTACGGCCAGCTACCACCTCCGGCAGCTCGGCGCGGCCGGTTTCGTCGAGGAGGACACCGAACGCGGCAACGCGCGAGAGCGCTGGTGGCGTTCGGTGCACCGGACGACCTGGTTCAACGATCCGGAGCTGCCCGAGCGGGAGCCTGAGGCCTCACTGGCCTACCGGCAGTCCGTCGCCGCCGTCTACACCCTGCGCACGCAACAGACCCTGAACGGGCTTCAGGCGATGCCCCGCGCATGGCGGAACACCTTCGACATGAGCGACTGGGCCTTGCGGCTCACGCCCGAAGAAGCCGCCGCCCTGTACCGGGAGTTGACGGAAGTCATCGCGCGCTACCGGCGAGACGCACCGGAGACGGCGGCAAGTGCCCCCGAGGGAGCCGAACGGGTCGCCGTGATCACGCAGATCCTGCCCGAACTGGATGCGCCTGCCGCGTCGTCGCTCCCTTCCGGCCCTCAGGAAGAGGAAGGAAGCCCGACGTCATGACCGACGACGCCTCGGAGGCCGGCGGCATACCCGGCAAGAGATCCTTACGGCCGCTGGGCGGGGTGCTGGCAGCCATGACCGTGTCGCTGACCGGCACTCGGATCTCCGTTGTGGCACTGCCCTGGTTCGTCCTCGTCACAACCGGCAGCGCCACCCAGACCGGACTGGTCGCCTTCTGCGAGATGACTCCCTACGTGGTGGTCAAGGCGTTCACCGGACCACTGGTGGACCGGATCGGCCCGCGGGCCGTTTCCTGGACCACCGATCTGGCCAGCGCGACCGCCGCCGCCGCGGTTCCCCTGCTCCACGCCCTGGACCTGCTCTCCTTTCCCCTTCTGCTGGTTCTGGTCGCGCTGATCGGCGCGGCCCGGGGACCCGGCGACCTGGCCAAGGAGGTGATGGTCCCGGAGGCGGCCGAGCGCAGCCGGGTGCCGCTGGAGCGGGCCACCGGTCTGTCCGGCGTGATCGAGCGGCTCGCCTCTACCGTCGGCCTGGCGATCGGCGGATCCCTGGTGGCGCTGCTCGGCCCCCTGACCGGACTCGCCGTCAACGCGGGCTGCTTCGCCCTCGGATCAGTGATCATCAAAGTCGCGCTGCCTCGCGGCATGGGGCACGCGGCCGAGGAAGCCCCCTCGCCTGCCGGCAAGACGGCACCGGGCTTCTGGCGGCGGTTCGGCGAGGGCTTCACCTTCCTGCGCGGCGAGCCGCTGCTGCTCACCATCATCGTCATGGTCGGCATCACCAACCTGCTGGACGCAGCGTTCAACTCGGTACTCGTACCCGTCTGGGCCAGAGAGTCCGGCAACGGGCCGACCGCGATCGGTCTGACGGGCAGCGTGATGGGGGCCGCGGCGGTCGGCGGGAGCCTGATCGCCGCGGTGGTCGCGCACCGGCTGCGGCGGCGGGTGGTGGTTCTCACCGGGTTCCTGCTGCTCGGGGCACCGAGGTTCCTGATCCTCGCCGTCGATGCCCCGCTGGGGTTGGTACTGGCCGTCTTCGCGGTCAGTGGGTTCGGTGCCGGCTTCGTCAACCCAGTGCTGGGAGCCGTCCTCGTCGAGCGGGTGCCACGCCGGATGCTGGGCCGGGTCAACGCGCTCGGTGACTCGCTGGCCTGGGCCGGTATCCCTCTCGGCGGGCTGCTCGCCGGAGCGGTGGTGACCGCTGCCGGACTCGTGCCGGTACTGCTCACCTGTGGGGTCGCGTACTTCCTCACCACGAATCTGGCTGGACTGCGGCCGGAATGGCGCGAGATGGACCGTACCCGTGGGCGGAGCGTCGTGAAGCCGCATTCCAGGGAAGACGCCTCACAAGACAGCGCGAATGCAGCGACATGACGATTACGTGCACGGCGAAGCCCGGTCGCCTCGCACCGCGCTTGACGAGATCACCGCCGTTTGCGGCTGGTCACATCCGGGCGACTGCCGGATCTTTCAGGGGGTTCACCCCCTACGGGATCACTGGATGAGCAGTGTGCGGGAGTCTCAGCATGAAGATGTCGACCGGGTCCTGGGTTTCGACCGTGAAGCCGTGGCGTTCGTAGAGGCGGCGGGCCGGGCTGCCCTGGAGGACGTTCAGGCGGACGAGTGCGTGGTCGGCGTCGGTCCGGGTCAGCAGGGTGTGGAGGACGGCCGCTCCGAGGCCTCGGCCCTGGAGGGCCGGGGCGAGGTAGAAGTGCTCCAGCCAGTGGCCGTTCCCGTCGGTCTCGGACGGGCGCAGGGCGACGCTGCCCGCGAAGGCGCCGTCGGCCTCGATGACCGATGTGTGCTGGGGCGAGAAGGCGTCTCGTAGCCGCTGCCTGACCCGGTGTTCGTCGAAGCGGCCCAACCGTTCCAGGTCCGGGCGCATCACCACCGCCCGTAGTTCCGCTATCGGTTCGACGTCTGCCGGCTCGGCGGGGCGCATGGCCCAAGTCACGGGGACCGGCCGTATCCCGTCCGCCCTCGTACGCGTATCCACGGCCGGATTATGTCAGCGGCCGCTTATCGTCAATCGGCTTCCTGTCCAGCCGCTCGGAAAACCCCACTGCCTGCCGAGAACCGTTGGCCATTGCCGAACCCCTTTGTGCTGCGCCGCAGTTGTAGGGCACAGACCCCTCCCGAGTGTAGGCGCGGAGCGTCACCGCAGGGATGCGAAGAGTGAAACTCCAAAAGAAAGGGGAGCACGGTGGAGGCACGACACTCGGCGCTCTGCGTCGAAGAAGCGGAGGATGCGGTGAAAGAATTGCGGGCAGAACTCGCCAAGGCCGGAATTACCCTGCCGTCACTGGGGCTGGACCCGGTGAGTCTTGCGCGGGAAGCACCCTGTCCGCTCGTGGAATTGGGCCGGTGTTCCGTTCAGACCGCCCGGCGGCTCGCGGCGGTGCTGCGATGAAGCCCCCGGTCGGCGCGTACGTCGTGGACACCCACAGCGGCCGCATCGGCATCGTCATGGGGCATGAGGGGCCCTACGTGCAGCTGAGGCCGTACGGGGGCGGGAAGGAGTGGGACGCCGACCCCGGTGCCGTCCGGCACGCCACCCCGGCCGAGCGGCTGCGCGCGGCGACGGCGTACGCCAACGCCCGCAGCCGGGGTGAGGTCCCTTGACGCGATGACCCTGCGAGAATGACGCCATGAGTCTGTTCCGCGACGACGGCATCGTGCTGCGCACCCAGAAACTGGGTGAGGCGGACCGGATCATCACGCTGCTCACCCGCGGTCACGGACGCGTACGGGCGGTGGCCAGGGGCGTGCGCCGGACGAAGTCGAAGTTCGGTGCGCGCCTCGAACCCTTCTCTCACGTCGACGTGCAGTTCTTCGCCAAGGGGAGCGAGCTGGTCGGGCGCGGGCTGCCGTTGTGCACGCAGAGCGAGACCATCGCCCCGTACGGGGGCGGGATCGTCAGCGACTACGCGCGGTACACCGCGGGGACCGCGATGCTCGAGACCGCCGAGCGGTTCACCGACCACGAGGGCGAGCCGGCCGTGCAGCAGTATCTGCTGCTCGTCGGCGGACTGCGGACCCTCGCCCGCGGGGAGCACGCGCCGCATCTCGTGCTGGACGCGTTCCTGCTGCGGTCCCTCGCCGTCAACGGATACGCCCCGAGCTTCACCGACTGCGCGAAGTGCGGTATGCCCGGGCCCAACCGGTTCTTCTCGGTCGCCTCGGGCGGTTCCGTCTGCGGGGACTGCCGGGTGCCCGGCAGCGTCGTACCCTCGCCCCAGGCCCTGGAACTCCTCGGCGCGCTGCTTACGGGAGACTGGGAGACTGCGGACGCCTGCGAGGCGCGATACGTCCGGGAGGGCAGCGGGCTGGTGTCCGCGTATCTGCACTGGCACATGGAGCGCGGACTGCGTTCCCTGCGCTACGTCGAGAAGTAAGCGAAACAAGCAAGCACGAGGAGACGAGAAACACATGGCCGTACGCGGGATCCTGGGGCGGCAGCGCCGGGAGTACAGGACGCCGGAGCCCCACCCGTCCGGCGCGCGGCCGCCGAAGCTCGGAGAGCTCGTACCACAGCATGTGGCGATCGTCATGGACGGCAACGGGCGCTGGGCGAAGGAGCGGGGCCTGCCGCGCACCGAGGGGCACAAGGTCGGCGCCGAGCGCGTGCTGGACGTGCTCCAGGGCGCCATCGAGATGGGCGTGGGCGCCATCTCCCTGTACGCCTTCTCCACCGAGAACTGGAAGCGGTCGCCGGACGAGGTGCGCTTCCTGATGAACTTCAACCGGGACTTCATCCGCAAGACCCGGGACCAGCTGGACGAGCTGGGCATCCGGGTGCGCTGGGTGGGACGCATGCCCAAACTGTGGCGGTCCGTGGCCAAGGAGCTCCAGATCGCCCAGGAGCAGACCAAGGGCAACGACCGGCTCACGCTGTACTTCTGCATGAACTACGGGGGGCGCGCCGAGATCGCCGACGCGGCGCAGGCGCTGGCGGCCGATGTGAAGGCCGGGAAGCTCGACCCGTCCAAGGTCAACGAGAAGACCTTCGCGAAGTACATGTACTACCCGGACATGCCGGACGTCGATCTGTTCCTGCGCCCGAGCGGCGAGCAGCGCACCTCCAACTACCTGATCTGGCAGAGCGCGTACGCCGAGATGGTCTTCCAGGACGTGCTGTGGCCGGACTTCGACCGCCGCGACCTGTGGCGGGCGTGCCTGGAGTTCGCCTCGCGGGACCGGCGGTTCGGCGGGGCCATCCCGAACGAGGAGCTGCTGGCCATGGAGGGCAAGCAGGAGTAGTCCCGCAGACCAGCGCTTCACAGGCAAGGGTGGCGCAGTTCCCTCAGGGGCGCGAGGAACTGCGCGACCGGCCGCCACGGACCCGCACCCGGGAACCGGGTCTCACCCCCACGGCGAAAAGCGGCTCAGCCGCCGGAGGCCTTCGCGCAGTCCGCGCACGTCCCGAAGATCTCCACCGTGTGGGCCACGTTCACGAAGCCGTGCTCGACGGCGATGGCCTCCGCCCACTTCTCCACGGCCGGGCCCTCCACCTCGACGGCCTTGCCGCAGCCGCGGCACACCAGGTGGTGGTGATGGTCGTCGGTGGAGCAGCGGCGGTAGACGGACTCGCCGTCGGCGGTGCGCAGGACGTCGACCTCACCGGCGTCGGCGAGGGACTGCAGGGTGCGGTAGACCGTGGTGAGCCCGACCGAGTCGCCCTTGTGCTTGAGCATGTCGTGCAGTTCCTGCGCGCTGCGGAACTCGTCGACCTCGTCCAGGGCCGCCGCCACGGCGGCACGCTGCCTGGTGGCGCGGCCCTTCACGGACGGTCCAGCGGTCGTCACCGTTGCCTCCTCACGTCTGCCTTGCCCGGGCCATTGTGCCAGCCCGGGGCGGTGGCGGTCAGACGCCGACTTCGTCGGCTGTCTTCCGGGTGCCCGGAATCGCGCACTCGGCAGGGTCGTGGGCGGGATCCGCAGCCGCCTGGGCACGGGCGCGGCGGCGGGCCAGCGGAGTCGCGAGCGCCGTCAGCACGACGAAGGCGCCGATGGTCAGCAGCACGATCGTCGCGCCGGGCGGGACGTCCTGGTAGTACGACGTGACGGTGCCGCCGATCGTCACGCTCACGCCGATCGCGACGGCGATCACGAAGGTCGCGGCGAAGCTGCGGCCGATCTGCTGGGCGGCCGCGACGGGCACCACCATCAGCGCGCTGACCAGGAGCAGGCCGACCACGCGCATCGCCACCGTCACCGTGACGGCCGCGGTGATCGCCGTCAGCAGGTTCAGGGCGCGCACCGGCAGGCCCGTCACCCGCGCGAACTCCTCGTCCTGGCTGACCGCGAACAGCTGCCGGCGCAGGCCGAGGGTGACCAGGACGACGAAGGCGGCCAGAATGCAGATCGCCGTGACGTCCGACTCGGACACCGTCGACAGGGAGCCGAAGAGGTACGACGTCAGGTTGGCGTTGGAACCCGTCGGCGCGAGGTTGATGAACATCACACCGCCGGCCATGCCGCCGTAGAACAGCATCGCGAGGGCGATGTCGCCGCGGGTCCGGCCGTACCAGCGGATCAGCTCCATGAGGACCGCGCCGATGACCGAGACGAGGGTCGCCATCCACACCGGGGACCAGGTCAGCAGGAAGCCGAGTCCGACGCCGGTCATCGCCACGTGGCCGATGCCGTCGCCCATCAGGGCCTGGCGGCGCTGGACCAGGTAGATCCCCACGGCGGGGGCCGTGATGCCGACCAGGACGGCGGCGAGCAGCGCCCGCTGCATGAAGGCGTAGTCGAGGATCTCCATCAGCTCAGCAGTCCCGTGCGGATCGGTTCGTGGCCCGCGGGTGCGTGCGGGTGTACGTGGTCGTGGCCGGGCAGGGCGTGCTGCCCGACCGCCTTCGGGGGCGGGCCGTCGTGCACGACGCAGCCGTCGCGCAGTACGACCGCCCGGTCGATGAGGGGCTCCAGGGGGCCCAGTTCGTGCAGTACGAGCAGCACGGTCGTGCCCTGGGAGACCTGCTCGCGCAGCGTGTGCGCGAGGACCTCCTGGCTGGCCAGGTCGACGCCGGCCATCGGCTCGTCCATGATCAGCAACTCCGGCTCGGAGGCGAGCGCGCGGGCGATCAGGACACGCTGGTGCTGACCGCCCGAGAGGGCGTTGACCGAGTCCTTGGCCCGGTCCGCCATGCCGACGAGCTCCAGGGCCGCGCGCACGGCCCTGTGGTCCGCCTTGCGCAGCACGCCGAAGCGGGCACGGGACAGGCGGCCCGAGGAGACCACCTCGGTCACCGTGGCGGGCACCCCGCCCGCGGCCGTGGTGCGCTGCGGGACGTAGCCCACGCGATGCCAGTCGCGGAACCGCCTGCGGTCCGTGCCGAACAGCTCGATCTCGCCGGCGCCGGTCTGCACCTGGCCGATGATGCTGCGCACGGCCGTGGACTTGCCGGAGCCGTTCGCGCCGAGCAGCGCGACGACCTCACCGTGGTGCACGGTGAGGTCGATGCCGCGCAGGACGGGGCGCGAGCCCAGGTCCGCGCGGACGCCGCGCAGGGATACGACGGGCTCGGTCATGCCGTCCTCCGATGGGTCGATCACTTGGCTCCCAGGGCCGTCCGAAGGGCCTTGAGGTTGGCTTCCATGACCTGGAAGTAGTCGTCGCCGCGGGACTTGTCGGTGATGCCCTCGAGCGGGTCGAGGACGTCCGTCTTGAGCTTCGCGTCCTTGGCGAGGGTCTTCGCGGTCTTGTCGGAGACCAGTGTCTCGTAGAAGACGGTGGTGACGCCGTCGGCCTTGGCCTCCTGCTGGAGCTCCCTGACCCGGGCGGCGCTGGGCTCGCTCTCGGGGTCGAGGCCGGAGATGGCCTCCTGGGTGAGGCCGTAGCGCTCGGCGAGGTAGCCGAAGGCGGCGTGGTTGGTGAAGAAGACCTTGGTCTTGGTGTTCTTCAGACCGTTCTCGAACTCGCCGTTGAGGCCGTTCAGCTTCTTGACCAGGGCCGCGGTGTTCTTCTTGTAGTCGGCGGCGTGGTCCGGGTCGGCCTTTTCGAAGGCCTTGCCCACGCCCTCGGCGACCTCGGCGTACTTCACCGGGTCCAGCCAGATGTGCGGGTCGCGGGCGTGCTCCTCCTCCTCGGCGTGGCCCTTCTCCTCGGCGTGGCCCTTCTCCTCGGCGTGGCCCTCCTCCTCGGCGTGGCCTTCCTCGCCCTCGTGGCTGTGCTCGGTGTTGCCGTGGTCCTCGAGGGTGGTCAGGCCGGCCGCGTCGATCTTCGTCTTGATGCCGGTCTGCGAGACCGCCTCGTCGACGGCGGGCTGGAGGCCCTTGAGGTAGAGCGCCGCGTCGGCCTCTTCCAGCTGCGCCCGCTGCTTGGTGCTGATCTCCAGGTCGTGCGGCTCCTGGCCGGGCTCGGTCAGACTGGTGACGTTCGCGTGGTCGCCGCCGATCTGCTCGGCGAGGAAGGCCATCGGGTAGAACGACGCGACGACGTCGAACTTGTCCGTGTTGCCCGTCGCCGCGCTGTCGCTGGAGCAGGCGGAGAGAGCACCGAGGCCGAGAGCGGTGGCCGCGGTGACCGCGGTGGCGGATATGAGGCGTCGTCGTACGTTCATGACACTCATTTTCAACAAATATGGAAACCGTTGTCAACAAATCAGCTGAGCGGGTTCCCGGGAGGGGGCCTGGCGGTCGCGGGAGCGGGAGCGATTTGATTGAGGGGGCGCCCCCGCCGGTAACCTGAAGCATTCGCTGGAAGCAACTCGCTTCGTCGCCCGTCGTCGTAATGAAGAGAGCACCGTGGCCGCCGACAAGATCGACACCATCGTCAGCCTGAGCAAGCGCCGTGGCTTCGTATTCCCCTGTAGTGAGATCTACGGCGGCCAGCGCGCCGCCTGGGACTACGGCCCCCTGGGTGTCGAGCTCAAGGAGAACCTCAAGCGCCAGTGGTGGCGCTACATGGTGACGTCGCGCGAGGACGTCGTCGGTATCGACTCGTCCGTGATCCTGGCCCCCGAGGTCTGGGTCGCCTCCGGCCACGTCGCCACCTTCACGGACCCGCTGACCGAGTGCACCTCCTGCCACAAGCGGTTCCGCGCGGACCACCTGGAGGAGGCCTACGAGGCCAAGCACAGCCGCCTGCCGGAGAACGGCCTGGCCGACGTCAACTGCCCGAACTGCGGCAACAAGGGCCAGTTCACCGAGCCCAAGCAGTTCTCGGGCCTGCTGTCCACCCACCTCGGCCCGACCCAGGACTCCGGCTCCATCGCCTACCTGCGGCCCGAGACCGCCCAGGGCATCTTCACCAACTTCTCCCAGGTGCAGACCACCTCGCGCCGCAAGCCGCCGTTCGGCATCGCCCAGATGGGCAAGTCCTTCCGCAACGAGATCACGCCCGGCAACTTCATCTTCCGCACCCGCGAGTTCGAGCAGATGGAGATGGAGTTCTTCGTCAAGCCGGGCGAGGACGAGAAGTGGCAGGAGTACTGGATGGAGCAGCGCTGGAACTGGTACACCGGTCTCGGCCTGCGTGAAGAGAACATGCGGTGGTACGAGCACCCGAAGGAGAAGCTCTCCCACTACTCCAAGCGCACCGCCGACATCGAGTACCGCTTCCAGTTCGGCGGCAGTGAGTGGGGCGAGCTCGAAGGCGTCGCCAACCGCACCGACTACGACCTCGGCGCCCACTCCAAGGCCTCCGGCCAGGACCTCACCTACTTCGACCAGGAGGCCGGCGAGCGCTGGACCCCTTACGTCATCGAGCCCGCGGCCGGTGTCGGCCGCGCGATGCTGGCGTTCCTCCTGGACGCCTACATCGAGGACGAGGCGCCCAACGCCAAGGGCAAGATGGAGAAGCGCACGGTGCTGCGCCTCGACCCGCGCCTGTCCCCGGTGAAGGTGGCGGTGCTGCCGCTGTCCCGGAACCCGGAGCTGTCCCCGAAGGCCAAGGGCCTCGCCCAGGCGCTGCGCCAGCACTGGAACATCGAGTTCGACGACGCCGGCGCCATCGGCCGCCGCTACCGCCGCCAGGACGAGATCGGCACGCCGTTCTGCGTGACCGTCGACTTCGACACCCTGGAGGACAACGCGGTCACCGTCCGCGAGCGTGACTCGATGAAGCAGGAGCGCGTCTCCCTCGACCAGATCGAGGGTTACCTGGCGGCCCGCCTGGTCGGCTGCTGATCGCCCTTGGGCCTGCGGCGGTGCCGGGTTCCTCCGCGGAGGGGCCCGGCACCGCCGCGTTTCAGAGGTCCAGGTCCGCGTAGACGGCCGCGTGGTCCGAGGCGCGGTTCCACTTCGAGGTGACGGTGTCGAAGGACTTGACCGTGGACGGCGCCCAGATGCCGCGCCGTTCGACCTCGACGTGCTGCACCTGGTCCCACAGCGGCGGCGGCAGCATCAGGTAGTCGAGCTTCTGGCTCTCGGACGTGCCCGTGCCGTGGGTGCCCGGGGTGCCCCGGTACTCCGGGTGGCTCATCACGTCCCGCAGGCCGGTGCCCAGCAGGGCCCGGATCGCCTCGCTGGACGGTTCGTCGTTGAGGTCCCCGGCGACCACGACGTACGGAGAACGCTCCAGGGCGCTCTGGTAGATCGACGCCACGCGCCGTGCCTGGGCGATGCGCAGTTCCGGGTCGTCGCCGCTCTGGCTCTTCAGGTGATTGCCGAGCAGCCACAGCGGGGTCCCGCCGATCTGGATCTCGTACTCGGGGCAGTCCCGGCTGAAGAGGTACTCGCCCGGGCGGTCCGGGTCGGGGTCGAAGACGTGGGACCGCATGGACGTGATCGGGTGGCGGCTGAGGATCCCCACGTCGATGCCGCGCGGGTCGTTGCCGTCGATCACCATGTCGTAGGGGTACGGGGTCTTCTTCAGGTCGCCGCCCAGCACCTGCTCGTTGAACCGGCGCAGGGTCGTGCGGTCCTCCACCTCCACCACGAGCAGGATGTCGGCGTCGACCTCGGCGATCACCCGGCCCGTGTTGTGCACGACCTCCCAGTCGAGGTCGTCACGGACCAGCTCCACCCAGCCGGTCCAGCCCGAGCGGCCCTTGGCGACGATCTCGAAGGTGACGTGCTCGCCGCTGCCCCTCGTCTTGAACAGCGTCCCCTGGCCGCGGGTCTCGTTGACGAAGAACGGCCTGTCCTTGCGCGAGTCGTGTACCCGGTGCTTCTTGAGGAGCTCGGCGATGCGCTCCTTGGTCTTGTCGTCGTAGGTCTTCTTCTCCAGGAGGGAGATCAGCTTCGAGTAGTCGCTCAGGATCTCCCGGCGCTGCTTGTCGCCGGGGAGGCGGAAGACCTTGGGACGGCGGAAGAGGTTCTCCGTGTTGAAGGTGGCGATACGGATCGTCATGGCGCGCTCCCTCGGGCGGCGCAGGAGTTCCGCGCGGCCGGTGGGCAGGCGCCGCCGGGGAGACTGCTCGCCGGCTCTTCCATTCTCGGGGCGGGTGTGAGGCGTGTCGAACGGTGGGGCGGGTGAATGCCTGTGTGGTCGGCGTGATGGTGTCGCGCCCTTTCCGGTGCACGCACCACGAGCGGCTGACAAGTATCGAATGACAGATATTGAAATCTGTCACCTGTCATGTCATGGTGGAGGACATGAAGATGCGAACACGAACCCTCGGAACCACCGGCCCCCGGGTCTCCGCCCTCGGTCTCGGCTGCATGGGCATGTCCGCGCTGTACGGCGAGGCGGACCGGGCCGAGTCCATCGCGACCATTCACGCGGCGCTCGAAGCGGGCGTCACCCTGCTCGACACCGGCGACTTCTACGGCATGGGCCACAACGAGATGCTGATCGGCGAGGCCCTGCGCGCGGCCCCCGCCGCCCGGCGCGAACAGGCCCTGGTCAGCGTCAAGTTCGGCGCGCTGCGCGGCCCGGACGGCAGCTGGCTGGGCTACGACGGCCGCCCCGCCGCCGTGAAGAACTTCGCCGCGCACTCCCTCCAGCGGCTCGGCGTCGACCACATCGACGTCTACCGCATCGCCCGCCTCGACCCCGACGTGCCGATCGAGGAGACGGTCGGCGCGATCGCGGAACTGGTCGAGAAGGGATACGTGCGGCGCATCGGCCTCAGCGAGGTCGGCGCGGGCACGATCCGCCGGGCCGCCGCCACCGCGCCGATCTCCGACCTCCAGATCGAGTACTCCCTCATCTCGCGCGGCATCGAGGACGAGATCCTCCCCGCCACGCGCGAGCTGGGCATCGGCATCACGGCGTACGGCGTGCTCTCCCGGGGCCTGATCTCCGGCCACTTCACCGCCGACCGGCAGCTCGGCTCCGGCGACTTCCGGGCGATGTCGCCGCGCTTCCAGGGGGACAACCTCCGGCACAACCTGGACCTCGTCGAGGCGCTGCGGAAGATCGCCGAGCAGAAGGGCGTCAGCGTCGCGCAGATCGCCATCGCCTGGGTGCTCTCGCGCGGTGAGGACATCGTGCCGCTGGTCGGCGCCCGCCGCCGCGACCGGCTCACGGAGGCGCTGGGCGCGCTGGACGTGACGCTGGACGCGGTCGACCTGGCCGCGATCGAGGAGGCCGTACCGCCCGGCGCCGCCGCCGGCGACCGCTACCCGGCGGCCCAGATGGCGCACCTCGAGAGCTGAAGCGGGCTCCGGGTACGGTCAGGGGCATGGCACCGACCAGCGAGATCCTGACCGCCGAGCGCATCCTCGAGGCGACCGAGGAGGTGCTGCGCCGCCACGGCCCGGCCAAGGCCACGGTCGTGGACGTGGCCCGCGCGCTCGGCGTCAGCCACGGCAGCGTCTACCGTCACTTCCGCACCAAGGCGGCGCTGCGCGAGGCGGTCACCAAACGCTGGCTGGACCGCACGTCCGGGGAACTGTCGGGTATCGCCGCGGGGGACAGTGACCCTAAGGCCCGGCTGCGGGACTGGCTCGCCGCGCTGTTCGCCGCGAAGCGCCGCAAGGCGGGCGGGGATCCGGAGCTGTTCGCCACGTACACGGTCCTCACGGACGAGAACGGCGCGGCGGTCGGTGACCACATCGCCGACCTGACGGCCCAGCTGACCCGCATCATCCAGGCCGGCGTCGAGACCGGCGACTTCACCGCCGCCGACCCGCAGGCCACGGCCCGCGCGGTCTTCCAGGCGACGGGGCGCTTCCACGACCCCTGTCACGCCCGGGAGTGGGAACGGCCGGGGGCGGAGGCCGACTTCACGGCGGTCGTCGACCTGCTGATCCGAGGACTGCGGCCCTGAGGGTATCGCCGTACCCACCGGGTGCGCCCCGGCCGGTAGGGGCACAGGATGAGAAGTGAGGGGTGGGTCGCCGCGGGGGGCGCTGAGAAGGGGATGGCGATCGTGGATCTCATATTGCGTCCGGGCACTGCGGACGATGCCGCAGAGTGCGGAAGGATCTGCTACGAGGCCTTCGCCGGCATCGCCGAGGAGCACGCGTTCCCACCCGACGTCCCGAGCCCCGACGTGGGTGTCGCGCTGATCGAGGGAGCCCTGACCCACCCGGGGTTCTACAGTGTCGTCGCCGAGCTCGACGGGCGGATCGTGGGCAGCAACTTCCTCGACGAGCGCTCGACCGTCGTAGGGGTCGGGCCCGTCACCGTCGACCCCGCCGTGCAGAACGCGGGCGTGGGCCGCCGCCTGATGCGGGACGTGATGGAGCGGGCCGGCGAGCGCGGGGCGCCGGGCATCCGGCTGTTGCAGAGCGGCTACCACAACAGATCGTTCTCGCTGTACGTGAGCCTGGGCTTCGCCCACCGGGCCACCGTGGCCTGCGTGCAGGGCCCGCCGCTCCGGCGTGCGATGCCCGGGTACGCGGTGCGGGAGGCCACGGACGCGGACCTCGGCGCCTGCAACGACGTGTGCCGGCAGGTGCACGGCGTCGACCGTGGCGGCGAGGTCGCCGACGCGCTCAAACAGGGCACCGCCCGCGTCGTCGAGCGCGCGGGACGCGTCACCGGCTACGCCACCGACCTGGCCTTCTTCGCGCACGCCGTGGGCGAGACCACCCCCGACGTCCAGGCCCTGATCGCGGCGGCCCCTCGGTTCGGCGGTCCGGGCGTCCTCGTACCCGTGAGCGACAGCGTGCTGCTCAGGTGGTGCCTGTCCAGCGGCCTCAAGGTCGTGCAGCTGTTGAGCCTGATGACCATCGGCCTGTACCACCGGCCCGACGGGGCGTACCTGCCCTCGATCCTCTACTAGGGTTTGTCTCCGCCGCCCCCGGGACGCCGGCTCGTGATCGCCGGGCCGTTCAGGCCGCCGTCGGGTCCACCGTCGCCTGATGGGCCTCCGCCAGGTGTTCCTCGGCCTTCAGCCAGGGCAGGAACTGGGCGCCTCTGCGCCAGCCGCAGGTGTCGCAGCTGATCGTCCGCTGCACGCCCGTGCGCTGCACCCGCACCACGTGCTCCCGGCCGTGCTGGTCCCAGCGGCTGACCTTGCTGGTGTCGATCTGCGCCATGACGTCTCCCGCGTCCAGGAATCCGGCGGATCCGGGCCTGCTCGCAGCAAGGAGTGTGCAGCAGAACCAACATCAACAGGGTTTCCCCGGATGCGAGTTATCAGGCCGTGAGGGACCTCGAGCGACCGTACGCGGCAGCCGGGGACTCAGCGGACCGGTCAGCACCACACCGCCGAGCTGCACCGGGAGCGTCGTGACCAGGGCGTTTCGCATGCCCATCTCCGGGACGAGGAAAGGAACAGCATCCCCAGGGTCGCCACACCGAGTGCCGGCGCCGCCTGCTGAGTGATGATCATCACGCCGGCCTCAGGGCGCGGGGAACTGCGCGACCAGCCGCCGCTCACCCGCGGCTAGTGCCGCGGCAGGCAACGTTTGCCCGTCAAGGAGCGGCGTCCGGTGCGGCGAGAGGGCGTGCCGGGCGTCGCGA